>JAJDDR010000150.1 GCA_029260255.1 Phycisphaerae bacterium | reverse complement strand
ACGGCGCCGCCGATGGCGGACTAGTCGATCGCGTCCTCGTGGTTCTGTAGGTGGGGGCCGCCGTAGACGAGGTAGGTCACACCGAGTCGCTCACGACCGTTGGCGTCGATCCGGCGTTCACCGGGCGCGGTGATGAGAAGGTCACCGAAGCCGTCCTTGTCGAAGTCGCCGGCCGAACTGATGTCGAACCCGGCGCGATCTCCCGGGTGGGTCCCGTAGAAGATCACCCCGGCGAACTCGTCGGTTCCGACTTGGCTGATGCCCCGATCTCCCTGGTGGTTCTCACCGCCGAAGATGATCCCGACGTAGCCGTTGTCGACGGGGCAGCAGGCGCTCCCGCTTCCTCCGACGAGGCAATCGAATACGATGCGATCGTCATCGTCCACGCGGCGGTCGTTGTTGTAGTCGTAGATCTTGCAATCGTCGTCAACGAACACCTCGGCTTCGCGGGTTTCGGTGCGGCAAGTGTTGAATGCGGCGGAGTCCAAACCGATGCCGGCCGAGAGCGCGCCGCAGTCGGGCGGCGGCAGAATGTAGTCGATCGTAGGCGAGGAGAAGGCGACATCGTCGACTCGGTCCCCGTTGACGTCGAGCACCGACTCCTGCCTCCAGCCGACCTGGTCGCCGGGCGTCTCGCCGCGGACGCGGAGCATCGGGGGCCGCCGGAAGGGATCGTCGGCGAGTGCCAGGTGGACGTCACCGACCGGCGTGCGCTGGTAGATGATGTACAACGCGCCGGAATCCGTGAGGTTGCTCGTCCGGTCGTTCAATGGCGCGCCGCACAGCAGATCGGGCACGGAGTCACGATTGAAGTCGCCGGCCGACCGCGCCTGGCCGAGAAAGTCGGTCATGTCTTCGGCGAAGATCTCAAAGAACATGGCCGGACCGTCGGTCCCGCAACGCGGTAGCGGGTTACGCGGATCGCATCGCCCGCTGTCGGTGCATCCTCCGTCCGACTCGTCGTGCGGGTGCGGGATAACGGAGCTACCCTGCTCGCCGGGTCGATCGCGCCAGAAATCATCGTCGTAGTCTCGCCCGGGGAAAACCACGATGCTCCCGGTGTAGGCTCGCGCGGTGACGTGCGTCGCGTTCGCACCAAAATTGGCTCGGGTGGTCTCGAGATCCAGCTCGTTTCGAGGTGCCGAGACCACGATCTCGGGCGTACCGTCGAGGTTCAAGTCGTCGATGAACGACACGTTCTGCCCAAAGAGACCGTCGAGCGGCGGCTGCTCCAGCAGGAGGTGGTCGTGGTGATCGTACCAACCCGCCTGAAGCCGTGATCCGGCGATGTGTCCTGCCTCGTCGTCCTCACACTCGGCGTCGATGACGCTGTCCAGCGATGTGTCTCGGGCGCGCTGGCCGATGAGCTCGATGGACACCGTCGTGCGTTCCAAACGATCGGGGTTGACGATCCCGGAGTTGTCACGGTTCCGGCTGCTGAGGATCGCCGTGAAGCCGCAGGCCTCGCTCTTGTCCTCGTTCAGCCCGTCGTCCGGGTTTGGCCCCTCGTCGTCGGAGTAGTTGTTCGGCAGGAAGTCGGGGTAACAGCCCAGCGGTCCGCCCTGGACCTCTCGATCGTAGTTGAGGGCGAGGTTGGGCCTGCGCCGCGTGTCCTCAAACTCGCCGGAACCGAGGCGGACGTTGTCGTCGGCGTCCTCCTCACCAATCGCCTGGGGCACGATAATGAGTCGCACCTCGTTGCCGGGCAGATCGCCGATGAGCAGTCTCTGGAGCAACTCATCGATGTCAACCTCGATGGTATCGCCGACCGTATCGGTGTTGACTCGACCGAGCCCTTCGTCGTCGGTGGCGTCGTAGTCGAAAAGGGGCAGCGGAGGTCCCGCGCCCAGGATCGGGAAGTTGTTGTACGTGACGGTTCCGGCGCTGAAGTCAGTAAACAGCTCATGGACCGTGGCGTCGCCGCCGGCGTTCAAGACGGTGAAGGTCACGTTTCCGCCGATGTTCGAGATGCGCTGCGGCGTGTCTCCCGCCGGAAACGCCTCCAGAATATTCGTGAACTTAATCAGCGTATAGATCGTATCGTTCGCCCCACGATTGACCCACTCGAGATCGGCGGCGCGGAAATTGCGATCGGGTTCCGCACTGGAGATGATCGCGTCCTCGACGCCGAAGTAGGCCTGGACGGGCTCGTCCTCCTGCTCGATCGTGATCTCGAGTCCGTCGGTGCCCTGCCGCAACACGATGTTGATGTCGATCGTCTCGTCACCCTCCGGCGGATCGTCGTCGGGGTCATCGTCGCGCGCCTGGAAGTGCCCGTCCGTGTGGGCCATGCCGATGAGAATATCCGGCCGGCCGTCGAAATCGAGGTCCGGGATCGCGGAGATGTCCGTGATCCCGTCGGTGCGCGGGTTGTCATAGGACTTGAGCGGGATGCCACCTGGTTCTTGTATGGAGCACTCGTCGTTGAAACATCGCGTCGGGGGGCCTTCGAGGATGGCACCGGAAATCGTTCGGGCGGTGCTGTTGACGTTGATCTCGCCTCCAAAGCGGACGTTGTCGAGCCCGTAGATCAGGTAAGCCTCTCCGACGTTTCCGAAGTTCCGAGGGTTTCCGAACTGGGCAACGAGTGCGAAGTCGTCGATGCCGTCCAGATCGAAGTCCATCATGTGCGTCATCTTCGTTCCGAGGCGCGAACCCGGGTTGAATCCGCGGAACAACGCCCCGCTGACGGTCCTGCCGACTTGTGCCAGGTCGACCGACCCCGTGGCGGCACGCACAATGTTGATCGTGCCGCTCGCGTAGTGATGGACGGGATCGTTGGAGCCGTCGGCGATCGTAGCGCGGATGTGGTACGGTTTTCCGTCCAAGCGAATCGGGATGGACTCCAGATCGATGGTAACCGGGAAGGGAATCGGGAGGTTGTCTCCTTCCGTGACGTCGAGCGGATCGGCAATCGGTATGATCTGTGCCGGATCAGGCCGGACAACATCGTCGTTCAGGGGGTCGTCGTCGAGATCGAGAACGAGGTAGATCGTCGCGGTGCTATCGGGGTCGAACGGCGCGTCGACGACAGGACCCACCACCGGATTGAGGTTCGGATCGATCGCGGTCGGTTGAACGACGATTGTCAGGATGTCGTCCTGCGAGACCGACTGGTTGAACACGGGGTCTCGAACGAAGACCTGCGGCGGGCGATTGACGGTCGCGGTGGTTCCTTCCTCAACGATCTGGATGATGACCTCGCCCAACCCCGCCGCGCGGTTGAACGCGAACGCGGTCTGGCGGCGGTTCAGACCGTCGTCGATGATGCCCTGAAGTCTGTAGGTGCCGAGCGGGATCAACGCGGTGGACGCCGTGAAGCGATCACCCAATCCGTCGGCGTCCTCTTCGAGACCGCTCACGAGGCTGATGGTAAAGTCGGGATCGTCGTTACTGACCAGAGTGAACGAGATCGCCGCGTTGGAGTCTCTGTCGGCGTCGAGCCACTCGATCCGAAGGCCCTCACCCTGATTCAGCGAGAAGCTCTCGTCGGGCTGCATGATGGTGAGTTCGGGAACCTCGCTGTTGATGACACCCACGCCCTCGATGAAGATCGGGATGCCGACGCCTCCGTCACAGCCGATGTGGACGAATGTGCCCGTACCGACCAGCACCAGAACCGCCGCCGCGTGTCGGCTCAACTTGCCACCTCGTGGGAATCGCATCGACCGGCCTCCGTTCATGCAGAATGGCACCCCGCTGTTCCGATCTTCCGCCGCCCGGACGGTCCGCGGGCATCAGCGGGTGCCCTTGAATACTCTCGATCCGCGGCTGCTGATATAGGCACGAGACCGAAAATGGACCCGTGCACACCCGCGCGGTCTCATCCTAGGGCGACCCCGATTGTCCGGTCAAGGTCTCCAGGGCGCCCATTTGGATTCCAGGGATGCCGCAACTGTGGATTCCGCAACAACATAGGCGGGTCGGCGACGCGTGGGCCTCGCCCCGGCCTCCAGCCGGGACTGTTCATGAGTCCTCCCGGGTGGAACGCGGGATATCGCCGAAGAGGGGGAGGATCACCGCTGACCCCGTATGTCAGGCATGGGCTCGTTCAGAAAGACGCGCACGCGGGCGGTGTTGCTGGCCACTGAGAGATCGAGTTCCAGGGAGATCGTCCCGTTCCCGACCGGCGGCGGCAAATGGTCCGGGTCCTAAATCGGGACACGTATTTCCGAAGCGGGGCTGGCGCCGTTTCACCTCTTCCCGACATGTTGGTCGTCAAACGCATGAGGTCGCTGGTATTTGCAGAGAGAACTGCCTCCAACGTAGGAGATACGGCTGCCGTAAGATCGAGCAGAAGTTCCCCCTGCGTGACGTTTTCAAACACAACATGTGATGACCCGCCGAATTGCACCGTCTCGTCGATGCGAAGGTCGTAGAACCAGCGAAGCTCGTCCGTCGGCATGATGAACTCGATGACGGAGTGCAGTTCGCCCTCAGCCGCGCCGCCGGGGTTGTCGCCGCCCGGGTTGAATGATGGGATGTAGAGCGCAATGAACTCCAAGTCAATCTGCATCCCGTCATCGCCGAGCTGTCTACTTTCCACGGGCGAAGAGACGATTGAGCGCGATCTTGGCGGGCGGATTCATGGGCGCGGGGATGAGTTCGTCCCCCCACGTGGCCAACGCCAACTCCATGCGCCGCTGCTCGGGGTAATACATCAGGGCGTGGAGGGTGCCGTTGGACCGCCCCTTGGCGGCGACGGCCTGGAGGGCCGCCCATGCGTTTCGGCGGGACACGGCGGACGCGCCGAGAATGTGCTTGATGGTCTTGAACCTCCGCGCCGAATCCACGGGTGGCTTGCCGGCCGCGCCGACGTAGTGGTTGGTGGTGATGCAGCGGTCGCCGCTGATGGGGTTTGCGCCGAACCCGGCCGAGTCGAGCCGGAATACGGTGGCGGGAAACTCGATCGCGCCGGGGATGCGCGGCACTACGAGTCGCACCAGGTAGCTATACGGCGTGGATGTCTTTCGCAGGATGTCGCCGGCCGAGGTGTGGGCTTCCCGCGGTTCAACGGTCTCGAGAATGCGTTTGACGACGATCGCCAGGGGAACGTGCTTGCCGCCGGGCTTGTTTTGGACTCGACCGTTTCCGTCGTGCAGGAACGCGGCGACGCCGCCGTCGTTGACGCCGGTGTACGCCCCGATGTACCCGGGCCAAGAGACGGTCGCGACCTGGTGGCGACCGTCTGGTTGGCGGACGATGAGCATCTGATCGTCGAGCACGCGCTTGCTGAATACGCTGAAATCGAAGTTCCTGCCGGTAATGACACCGGCGTCGCCGGCTTCGTCGCCCCAGACCGTGAAACCCGAACAGCCGAACGCGCGAAGGACGTCGAGGGCGTTGAAGAAGAAGATGTCCTCGGGCTGCAAGGGACGCTTGAACCGCGGGAGGTCGGGCGCCTTCTCTTTGGCGGTCTTGACGCCTTCGAAGAGGGCGTCAAGTTCCGCCTTGGCGTCGGCGGGCCAGTCGATGGTATTCAACAGGGCTGCCCTGGTCTGCTGATAACGCTCGGGATCGTCGGGATAGAAGGCGGACAACACGTCCTCGATCGTCTCGGCGATGTCGTCGGCGAAGAGGAACCCGTGGGCGTAGCCCATCTGGCGCGGCGTACCCCAGACGCGGAGCGTCCTGATCGTTCCGATCTGCTCGATTCGCCCGTTGACCTTCGGCTCGGCGTGGACCGACGTCGCAAGCAACGCGACCACCAGAAGAGTGCGAACACGTTTCATCATTCTGTCTGAACTCCTCATGTTGGCCGCATTGTACGGTATCGGCGGCGCGGGTGCATCCCATTCTGGGTGGCATGAGTGGCTGGCGGCGCGCGTGCACGGCGAAATCGTTGACGCTACAGGCGTGGCGGTGAGAATGGCGCCGATGGATGCGGATGTTGCATTGTTGGCAATCGAGGCAGCTCGGCGGGCCGTTCTCGATCACGTTGGTGTGGGTTCGGTGACCACCGTTCCGCTGAGGGACGCGACAGGCCGGGTCCTGGCTCGACCCGTCGTGAACGACGTGGACTACCCCCCGTTCGACAAGGCGATGATGGACGGCTACGCGGTTCGTGCCGCGGATGTCGCAACGGCCTGTGCGGCGGCCCCCGCGATGCTTCGCGTCGTCGGGCAGGTCGGGGCGGGTCACGATGCCGCCGGGCACGTCGGGCTCGGCGAGGCGGTGCAGATCAACACGGGGGCGCCGGTCCCGCCGGGCGCGGATGCCGTCGTTCCGGTCGAAAACACGGAACTGTCGGCGGACGGCTCGGCGGTTGCGGTTTCGGTAGCGGTTCCGGCCGGCAAGCACATCGACGCACGGGCGAAGTATGTTGCTGCAGGCTCGGCGGTGCTATCACCGGGTGTACGCATGGCGGCCGGGCAGATCGCGGCCGCGGCCGCTGCGGGTGCCGCGACGGTCTCGGTCTACGCGCGGCCGCGCGTCGCGTACTTGGTCACCGGGGATGAATTGGTGGACGTATCGGAACGGCCACGCGGCCCGCAGATTCGCAACTCGAACGGTCCGATGCTGAGTTCACTGATCTGTCAAGCGGGCGGCGAGCCGATTGATCTGGGAGTGGTAGGCGATGACAGGGCAGCGCTCGCGGATCGTGTGCGCGAGGGCCTGACGGCGGACGTGTTGTGCATCTCGGGCGGAATCTCGATGGGGGCATTTGACTTTGTGCCTGAAGTCCTCGAATCGTGCGGTGTTCGGACGGTGTTTCGCAAGGTCGCGATCAAGCCGGGCAAGCCGGTGCTGTTCGGGGTTTGCGAGAACGGTGCGCGCGTGTTCGGCCTGCCGGGGAACCCGTCGAGCGGGTTCGTGTGCTTCTGGTTGCTGGTCCGGCCGGTGCTCGCGGCACTGTTGGGTCTCGGCGACCAAGTGCCCATCCCACGAACGGCGCGTCTGGCCGGTACTTGCGGCGCGAACGGGAACCGTCAGAGTTACGCGCCCGCACTGCTCCGCACCGATGAGGACGGCGCGTCGGTCGCCGAGCGTCTGGACTGGCACGGATCGGGCGATCCGTTCGGGCTGAGTCGCGCCAACGCTTTCATAGTGCGCCGCCCCGATGCGCTGGCGGCGGCCAGCGGTGATTGCGTGGCGATTATACCCCTGGAGTCGCTCTAGATGAGCATTTCGAAGACGGCTACCCCGTCGGCACGGTCCGGGGCGGATCGCGGCGATACCCAGCCGGCATCGCGCCCGGCGCACCTGGGGTTCGAGATCCGACGCGTCTGGCCGATCGCGGCGCTGTGCGGGCTGTGGCTGCTGCTGTCCAGTGTTGTTTTCGCGCCTCGCGATCAGTGGTATTTGGGCTACGTGTGCATGGTGCCGTGGCTGATCGTGATCGGCGGCACTGCGATCGCGCGGCGGGTGTACGTGGCGTCGTGGTTGATGGGCTTTGCGTTCTTCCTGATCAACATTCACTGGATAGAAGCGCCGACCGGCGCCGGCTACATCGCACTGTCGGCGTACCTGGCGTGCTACTTCCCGCTGTCGGCGTGTCCGATTCGTCACGCGGTGCGGCGACGACGGCTGCCGTTGTCGATCGCGTTTCCGATCGTCTGGGTGGGCGCCGAGTTCGTGCGGACACTGGGTTACATTGCGTTTCCGTGGTTCTTCCTCGCGCACAGCCAGTACAAGATGCTGACTATGATTCAGATCAGCGATCTTGCCGGCGCATACGGTGTGTCGTTCGTGTTGGCGGCGATCAACGGTGCCGTCGCCGATGTGATATTCGCGCGGTTCGGCGAGGGCGGCACGGCGGCACGGCGCAGCCAGCTCCGACGAGCGCGCACGGGCGTGGCGTTGGCGGTAGTCCTCATGGTGTCGGCGCTGGCGTACGGGCGCTACCGGCTTGGCGAGGAGACGATCGCGCCCGGACCGCGTGTGGCGATCCTCCAGAACGACTATCCGAACTACACCGATCTCGAGAAGATTCGCCAGCAGCCGGGTCCTTTGAAGAAGAAAGAGGCGTACTTCGACATGATGAGCGCGGCCGATGCCGAAACGCCCGATCTCTTTCTGTTTCCCGAGACGGCGTGGGGCGGCATGTATCTGAACGAGGAGATGCTTCAGGCGCCGGATGACGCTTTCGTCAACATGTATTTCCTGAATTGGCGCGAGTGGTCGCGCCGGTGCTACGGGGCGTTTCAGAAGTGGTGCCGGGAGACGAATGCATCGATCGTCGTCGGCAGTGCATCGATGATTCCGACGCCGCTGAGCCTGCGCGCGACGGAGATCATGTACAATTCTGCGTTCCACATCACCCCGGCGGGCGGCAAGCCGGAGCGGCACGACAAGATTCATCCGGTGCTGTTCGGCGAGATGGTGCCTTTCCGATTCGGCCGGCTTCGTTTTCTGTACTTGTGGTTCAACAGCCTGTCGCCCTTCGGGCAAGGCGGATTCGAATACTCGCTGTCCGCGGGCGACGACGTTCGGGAGTTCACGATGCGGACCCGTTCGGGCGATGCGACGTATCACTTCGGCGTTCCCATCTGCTACGAGGACGTCATGCCGTACGTCTGTCGCCGCTTCGTCTGGGACCGTACGGAGCAGCGCAAGCGCGTGGACTTCCTCCTGAACATCAGCAACGACGGCTGGTTCCTGCACAGCGCCGAACTGCCGCAGCACTTTGCGATCTGCACCTTCAGGGCGGTGGAGAACCGCGTCGGCATCGCTCGAGCGGTGAACACGGGGGTCAGCGGATTCATTGACCCGAACGGTCGGGCGTACGACAAGATCGGCGTGGGCGAAACCGCGTTCCGCGTCGCGCGCGTCATGACGGACACGCGCGTGAGCCTTTATTCGAGAACGGGCGACGTGTTTGCGCTGGCCTGTGCGATTTTTTGGGGACTGTTGTGCCTGGATTATGTCGTCGCGCGGGCACGGGCGGGTGACCACAAAGAGAGCGAGGTAACCGGAACATGATGGGGCGAAACGGGTGGATACCGGTCGGGTGTACGCTGGTCGTCCTGATGGGCTGCGCGACGATTCCGCCACCGATGGAGCCCGGCGCCGAGGCGCAGCTGCGCGATGGCGCGATGGAGGCGTTGAAGCGAGCCGTTCGCTATGAACACGCGGCGCACGTGCGCGCTCTGGGGATCGAGGTGATGGAGCGCCGGCTCGGTGACCGCGGTCTCCCGTGGATACGCAACGCACTGCACGACGAGGACGCCACCGTTCAATACGCCGCCGTTTTCGCGCTCGGGTCGCTGAAGGACCGGGAGTCGTACGCCCACGTTCGGGCGCTGGCCGACTCCGGCGACGAGATGCTGAAGGTGGCGGCCATCTACGCGCTTCACCGCCTCGGCGACACCAGCCGGACGGGCGAACTGCCGGACCTGCTGCTCGATCATCCGTCGGCCGACGTGCGTCGCGCGGTTGCGTTCGTATTGGGGCTGCTCGAACAGCCGAAGGCAGTGAAGATTCTCGCGCGGGCCATGAAGGACAAAGACGAGTTCGTGCAGCAGCAGGCGCTCGAGTCGATGGCGACGCTGGGCAGTGCCGAGGCGATTCAGCAGCTGACCTTTGCCGCCGGCTCCGGACACGGGGCCAAGCGCGTCTCGGCGATCAATGCGCTGGCGCGACTGGAACTGCCGTCGCTGCAAAACAGCTTCGAGTACCGACTGGCCAAGGGCGATTATCTGGACACGCGGCTGGCGGCCGCCTACGCACTGGGGAGGCTCGGAAGCGATGCTGGTTTCCGCGTTGCACTGAAGTCGCTCGACTTCGACCGCCCGCAGCGGGGCGTTTCGCAGGACCCGCCGGAGGCGCAGATTCAGCGTATCCGGCAGTTGGCGGCGAACGCTCTGGGCGCGATCGGCGACCGCCGCGCGCTGGCGGCGTTGGAGCGTCGCCTGAACGATCAATCGGACCCGTGGATACAGGTCGCGGTAGCCGACGCCATACTGGACATTGTCGGGACGGGCGGACCGATCGGCATCTCGCGTGCTTCGGTGCGGCGCGACGGAGGCTGAAGATGCGTTGGCCGGCGTTTGCATGTTGCGCGGCGTTGGGGCTCGTGCTTCAAACCACGCTCGCACCGCGGCTGGCAATCGCGGGCCAGCGCCCGGACTTCGTTTTCGTGCTGGTGGTGTTCTTCGGCCTGTACGCGCCGCGGAAGGACGCGTACATCGCCGGCTGGGTCCTGGGTCTCATGACGGACCTGATGAGCATCGAGCGTCTCGGAGTGTTCTCGATCGCGTACTGCCTGGTGGCGGTGTCCGTCAGCAGCGTTCGCAGCTTCGTGTTCCTGAAGAACGCGGTCACGCACGTGATCGTCACTCTGTTGGCGGCAGCGCTGGTTCACGTCGGGCTGGTAGCGTATCGGGCGTATCTGTATCCGGGATCGATCGGCGGCGCCGGCGGGATCGCGACCGAAGTTGCGTTGGCCGCGGCGTACACGGCGTTGTGGGCACCGCTGATTGACCACTTGCTGTTGAAGGGATCGGGCGTGCTGGGGTTGCACACATCACGCTACTCACACCGGAGCTCGGTGCGAATGCGAGCCGCCCGTGTTTGAACGGCGACTCAAGATCGTCCTCGCATGCATGTCCGTTGCGCTGGCGATCATCGTCTTGCGCCTGCTCGATCTCCAGGTTGTTCACGCGGACTACTATCAGGAGCAAGCGCAGCGCGTTCTGCTGAAGCCGGCGCGGGTGATTCCCTTCGTCCGTGGTCGCATCCTTGATCGCGGCGGGCAGGTGCTCGCGGCCGACGAACCCTGCTGGCAGGTGAGCGTGGACTATGAGATTCTCGCGAACGGCGCCGCGCAGGAAAAAGGACCGGACCCGCGGCGTGTCGAGGCGATGTGGGACGCGCTGTCTCAGTTCGATCGCGTTAGCCGGGAGGATCTCGAAGCGCGCTGCAAGGACATTGTCGACCGCATTCAACGGTGGCGTCGCGCGGTCACGCGGGCGAGGGGGTACGACGTTCCGATCCGGGAAGAGCGGATGGCGCATCCCGTCGTCGTCGACGTCGACGATCAGGGTCAGATACTGGCGCGACAACGATTCGCGGATTGGGATTGGGTTTCGATCGAAAACGGAACGCGTCGCGTATACAACGCGCATCCCTCGCTGGGGCATCTGCTCGGTCAGATGGGCTTGCCCGGACCGGAGGAACTGCGCGCCGCCCTGAACGCAGGTGATCCGCTCGGTCGTCTGCTGCCAACGGAACGTGTCGGGATCTCCGGGGTGGAATACGCGGCCGAAGACCGACTGCGCGGTCGGCGCGGCGTGTTTCAACGAAACCGGCGCGGCGAGATCGTCCGCAACGTCCCGGCGGAAGCCGGCCAGGACGTGCGGCTGACGCTGCGATTGGATTTGCAGAAGGCGTTGTACCAGCTTCTTGACGAAACACTCCCGAGCATCGCTCCGGACGCGCCGGGTGGCTCGATCGTCGTACTCGATGTGGCGACGCGCGAAGTGCTGGCGCTGGTATCCTACCCGGGTTATAACGCCAACGAGTTCAGGCGCAGCTACAACGAGCTGCGCGACGACACGCGGAGAACGCCTCTCCACTTCCGCGCGGTGGCCAACTGCTACGAACCGGGGTCCATCGTCAAGCCGCTGACCTGTTTGGCCGGCATCGGCTGCGGTGTGATCGACGCTGAGAGCACGATTCAGTGCGACGGTTACTACGATCGGCGGCGGTATCCGACGAGCTACCGATGCTGGAAGTCCAGCGTCACGGGTCAGCGAAGAGCCCACGGGGATTTGCCCGTCGCCGACGCCGTGGCCTACAGTTGCAACGTCTTCATGTACCACGTCGGTGACCGCCTCGGACCGGACCGGCTGTGCAACTACTTCGACATGGCCGGGTTCGGCAAACTGACCGGCGTGGGACTGCGCGAGGAGCGCGAAGGCATCAACCCGACGCCGAGTTGGCTCATGCAAGAGCGCAACCAGACGGCGACGCGGGGCCACGCGCGCAACTTCGCCATCGGGCAGGGCGAACTGGTTCTGACGCCGCTGCAGGCCGCGAACGTCATGGCGATGTACGCAAGTGGTGAGGTGAAACCTGTCTCGCTGCTTCGGCGAGTGTCCGAGGACATCTCGTGGCGACTCCCGGTCGGCGATGACGGATGGCGCGCGATCCGCGAGGGGCTGTTTCGCGTCACCAACGATCCCGGGGGCACGGCATTCCTAACGGCTCATTGGAACAACGGGCGCTACGCTCTTTGCGGCAAGACGGGCAGCGCCACGACGCAACCCTCGCCGACACATTTTCGTATTCGCTACACCACGAAGAGCGGCGCATCTGAGAGCGAAGTCGTTCCAGCGAAGATCAGGAAGCACGCGATCGATGACTTTCGATCGAGATTCCCCGACGCGAGCTTCGATCCGAGGAAAGACGTCACCATCGAATCGGTGTGGCCGCCCCCGAAACCCAGCGACTCGGATGACCACCATGCTCATGCGTGGTTCGCAGGGTATCTCCAATCGGTGGACGTAGCGGGACGGCCGCGCTACGACGTGACGCCACAGATCGCATTCGCGGCACTCATCGAATTCGGCGGCAGCGGCGGTCACACGACCGGCCCCGTGGCGAAGGAAATATCGCGCGCGATCGTCGAAGTCCTGGGAGACGAGCTCGACCCGGATTCATACAACGGAGCGCCCGCGTCATGAGGCTTCGCCAGCTCAACCTGCCGCAGCCGGCGTGGGCGATCCTGGCGGCGGCACTGATGCTGTTTGCGATCGGGCTGCTGTGTATCTATGCCACGGAGGCGGGACGACCGGGGCCGGCGTTCAAGACAACCAAGCAGTCCATTAACCTTCTGGTAGGAGTCGTAGCGTTTCTCGTCGTCGTGTCGACGGGCTATACGTGGTTCAAGCGCTTCGCCCCGTTAATCGTCGCAGTAGCCGTCATCGGTCTCGTCCCCCTCGTTCTCGCGCGCTTCGTTTCGTTCGGCGGCTTGATCCCCGAGAGGCGCGGGGCGCATCGGTGGATTCAACTGCCCTTTTACAACATTCAACCATCCGAGCCAATGAAGGTGGCCTATGTCGTCGGGCTGGCCGCGTATCTCCGCTACCGGCGCAACTTCCGCACGTTTCGGGGATTGATGATTCCGCTTGGCGCGTCGATGGTGCCTCTGGTTCTGATCCTCCTGGAGCCGGACCTCGGCACGGCGCTTCTGATCATGCCCGTGTTGTTCGTCATGCTCTTTGCGGCCGGCGCGCGCACGAAGCACCTGTTGGGCCTGGCTGCGGTTGGCTTGTGCATGGTGCCGGTGTTGTGGTTGCAGTTGCAGCCTTATCAGCGATCGCGTGTGTTGGGCATGCTGCTTCAATCGGACGACCTGCGCCAACAAATCATCGACGAACCCGACAGCTACAGCTTCCTGGGTACGGCACAGCAGGCGCGCGAGTGGGAGGTGGCCAGCGGGATGCAACTCGTCCGATCCAAGGCGGCGCTCGGATCGGGCGGGCTGACGGGACACGGCTGGGGCGAGGGCGTGTTCGTCGAGTTCAGCTTCCTGCCCGACAAGCACAACGATTTCATTTTCGCGATGGTCGGACATCAGTGGGGACTGATCGGATGCCTGGTCGTGCTGATTTGCTACACCATCATGGTCCTGGCCGGTATCGAGATCGCCGCGAACACCATGGACCCGTTCGCGCGACTCCTGGCCGTCGGCGTGGTTGCGTTGCTCGCCGTCCAGGTCATGGTCAACATCGGCATGACCATCGGTCTTCTACCGATTACCGGGATGACGCTCCCGTTCGTGAGCTACGGCGGCAGCAGTCTGTTGACGAACTTCATCGGGCTGGGGCTGCTGGTCAGCGTGTCGCGGCATCGGCCATACCTGCTGGCGGACCGACCGTTCGAGTTCGGCGTAGGTCGCCGCCGCGACGACCCCGTCAAACCAATACCCGACTTCCAGGGGCACGCGTGACCACGCACGTGAGGGGAATCGCGGCGGGCCTGGAGGTCGCCGGTAGGGTGTGACCATTGATTGTGGCATGCCAAGGGTAGGGCGGGTTCCACCCGCCTTCTTGCACCATTGCGGCGGGTAAAACCCGCCCTACCCAATGCGGCCGAGGCACCCTGCCACAAGGAATGGTCACACCCTCGCCGGTATTCACTTGCGCGGCAGGATTGCCGATTCGCTAGAGTGCGCGTTATAGTAAGGGCATGGTAGGGACTCGGCGCAGAGCAACCGCTGAGACCCGTTCCGCCGGAACGCAAGTATCATGATTGAATCGCTCCAAATAACCGGATACCGCGTTTTCGAGGACTTCAAGTTTGAGAACCTCGCTCGCGTGAACTTGCTCGTCGGCAAGAACAACTGCGGCAAGACCACCGCGCTGGAAGCAATCCGACTGCTCGCATCGGGGGGTGACCCTGGAGTGTTCCTCTCGACGATCGCATCACGTGGGGAGCATGTTCTCGTCAAGGAAAGCGATGGGCGGCGCGATCGCGAGGTCGAACTCGATCCGGGCTACATGTTTCGCAACCATGTCATGGAAATAGGATCGAGTTTTCGGATTCGTGCCCATAACAGTGGCATCGACGAGATTGAGTGGGCCGTAGTGAAAGCCCCGCGCAGAGAGCCTCCGGTCCTCGTCGCCGAGACTATCTCGATTACGGGTAGTCGTCTCAAGGAGCCGAGAGAGGTCCCGCTGACCTTCCGAGGAGGCATTGATGCGGTGTTCGTGTCTCGCGACCTTCGATCTGCTATTTACGCTTCCGACTCCCCTCCGACCGTCCTTGTCCCTGCCGAATCGCTCAATGTGTCCTCGCTGGCCGAGATGTGGGACGACATCGCGCTAACGGATGACGAACGGGAAGTGCTCGAAGCACTGCGTATCCTTGACTCGCGGATCGAACGTATGGCGTTTCTTGCCGGAACGCTGTCCGGGCCCCGACGGAAAAACGCGGGAATCGTCCTGAAGTTGTCAGGGTTCGACCGTCGAATGCCGCTGGGCAGCGTCGGAGAGGGGATGCGGCGAATTCTGGCGTTGGCGCTGGCTGCCATACGCAGCCGCGAAGGTGTCCTGCTCGTCGATGAGATCGACACGGGTCTTCACTATTCGTCCCTGGCTGACATGTGGCGTCTCATGATTCGTACGGCTCAGCGAATGAACTCGCAGGTTTTCGCGACCACGCACAGTCAGGATTGCGTCAATGCGTTGGCTTGGCTATGCGAAAAGGAGCCCGAACTCGCTGGCGAGGCAAGTCTGCACCGAATAGAACTCGACTCACCACATTCCATAAGCTACACAGCCCCCGAGTTGGCCGAGGCCGCGCGCCGGCATATCGAGGTGCGATAGTGGTTGCTCCCGATTCCAAGCGACGCTTGCTCGTCGAGGGGCCAGACGACCTTTGGTCGATCGTGAACCTCATGAAACGGCATGGCGCGGATTGGGATCTCCCCGACGAACACCTACCGTATGTCGAAGTGTGCGAGGGGCACCGCAATCTCCGAGAATACATCAGCATCGTGCTGCTGAAATCGTCCGAGGTCGTTGGCGTGGTGGTCGATGCAAACAGTTCCCCCGCTGACCGGTGGAGGAGTATCCACGACCGCTTGGCTGAGTCGGGCATCGATATGCCCAAGCAGCCGCAGGCGGGCGGCTGGGTCTCGGAATCCGCCGCGTTAGGCTGCCGATGCGGCGTGTGGATGATGCCCGACAATACCGGCACCGGGTCGCTCGAGGATTTTCTGGAAACACTGGTCCCCTCGAGCGATGGATGTCGCCCGCTTGCCGAGCAAGCCACCGATCAGGCATCCGAGTTGGGTGCGCCGTTCGCGAAATCAGACCGGATGAAGGCGATCATGCATACTTGGTTGGCGTGGCGGGAGAAGCCCGGTCAACCGTTTGGGCAGGCGATTACGGCAAAGGTACTCGACGCCGACAGCCCCATCGCGACGGAGTTCGCTGGTTGGTTCAATCGTCTGTTCATGTCGAAAGCAAGTACCGGCTAACCAACAACCGTGTTCGTCAGGCATTGTAGGTTCTTCCCCATGCGTTTCGTAACGGTTGTCTTGCTCGTCGGAACCGCGCAACAATCACTCGCGCAAGTTGCTCGGAACGGAGCGCCGTGCGCCACACCGGTCGTCAGCGATTGGGATCTCTACATGCTCAAACGCGTCAACGCCGTCCGCCAACGCGAAGGGGTTCGGATTCTGCGGTACGACGCCAAGGTCGACGCCGCCGCTACGGGCCACACCGGTTGGATGCTCCGGAACATCGGACGGATCGAATCGACCGACGTGCCCGATTCCTTCTCGCACTACGAAACGCTCGATGGGAAGCCGGACGGTGAACCGGCCGATGCAACCGCATGCTTTTCAGGCGTGACGGCGCTCGAGCGGTTTCGCGCCGTCGGATGCAGACCGCGCACGCCGGGCGAGAACATCGGCGCCAAGTTGTCCTCCACCTCGATCACCATCGACAGAGCCTTGATCGACCTGCACTTCGACGGATTCTGGATCAGCCCGCGCCACAAGGAGAACATGCTGCGGGCCGAATTCACCGTGTTCGGCTACCACGTTGAGAGTCGCAGGATCACGCCCCCGCTGGGAGGCATCGACCCGCCGTTCGCCTACGTCAACCTCTGCACGCAGAACTTCGACAGCACGCGCGGCAATCACATCTTCGGAATACTCTACGACGACGGCGACGGCGACAAGAAGTGGACCCCGCGCGACGACGGCCACCTGTTGGCCGAGGGTCTCAGCGGCATCCGCTTCAAGGCGTTCGTTCGCGGCACGCGCACCGTCGCGGCCCATGGCCGCACGAACGACAACGGTTTGTTCTCGGTCGCGGTGGCCGATGGGCGCTTCGACGTCGTTTTTTCGGGCGGTGCGCTACCGAATGGCAAGTATACAATCGAAAACGTCGTTGTGTCCGGCGGCAACGTCGACGCGGGCGAATTCGACGTTGGATTGAGCAAGTGATCCGGTCGACCGGCGGCGCGCTCAGGTGACGAAACGTGTGGCGTGGATCGGCGGCAGATGGGCGGAAACACAGTGCCACGAGTCACCCTGATTCTCGGATACCCACAGCGAGCCCGTGGTACTCCCGAACACGAGGCGATCGCCAGACGCGTCGATGTCCAAGGCGTGCCGGAACGTGAGGTCGTAGGCGTGTGTGCCCGGCAGCCCATCACGCAGCACGTCGAAGGACTTGCCGCCGTCCCGCGTTCGCATGACCACCACCGCACCGTCGACCGGAATACGCTTCTCGTCCTTAATCGCCGGGATAAACCACGCTGTGTCGGGGTCTTCCGGATGCACGGCCACCGCAAAACCGAACGCCGAGACCGGCGTGTCCGTGATCTCGTGCCAGCTCGCGGCACCGTCGGTCGAACGGAAGATACCGTTGTGATGCTGCGTCCACAGGCAGTGTGGCGCCGACTTGCACTGGACGATTCTGTGCGGGTCCTGCGTTTCCGGGGCGTTGGCCTGTTCGGGGGGCATGTATTCGGCCCGCATTCCCGTTGCGCACAACTCCCACGACGCCCCCGCGTCCTTGCTCACCCACGCCCCTCCGCACGAGACGCCGACGGTCAGATGCCTGGGATCCTCGGGATGCACGCAGATCGAGTGAATGCCAGGATAATCGTAGCCGCCACCGAACCACAGCTCGCGCCGGGGGTCGTCCCAGAGGGAACGCATCATCTCCCACGACTCACCTGAGTCGGCCGATCGGAACAACCCGCCCGGGATCGTGCCGCACCACAGCACGCCGGGCTCACGCGCGCCACCGGCTTCGACACACCAGATGAGTTCGAGGTTCCATGGGACGGGCTTTCCACTCATCGGATTGGCTGGCGGCGTGTAGTCCTCGGGCTTG
Source organism: Phycisphaerae bacterium (assembly GCA_029260255.1). Lineage (GTDB taxonomy): Bacteria > Planctomycetota > Phycisphaerae > UBA1845 > UBA1845 > OFTM285. The sequence goes on along the minus strand of JAJDDR010000150.1, from coordinate 309 downwards.
GGTGGGTACACCGGAACGCCGCATTCGGCCCAGGTCGAGCCGCCATCGCGCGAGCGGTGCATCTTGCGGCCGAAGTGACCGTGGTTGAGGGCGGCGTAGATCGCGCCATCGCGAGCGTCGGGCAGCACCACGGAAACGTTGTCGCCGAGGAAGGCGGTGTCGGTTACCTCCCAACTCGATACGCTGCCGCCGCGCGCTATGGTGAGGAGCCCCTTGCGTGTGGCTACCAGAATTCGATCGCTCATCAGCAAGGCTCCTCCTCGTGGTTTATCGCGTTCGAGGACACCAGACCGTCCGGTTAGCCGCCCG
>JAJDDR010000149.1 GCA_029260255.1 Phycisphaerae bacterium | reverse complement strand
GCGCGTCATGACGCCGGAGCAGATCGACACCTACCTGGCGAGCGACCTGTGGCGGGGCAAGGCGGGCGCCTACGGAATCCAGGACGGCGACGACGCCTTCATCGAGAAGACCTCGGGGAGTTTCAGCAACGTCGTGGGGTTGCCCATGGAGTTGCTCGAGGAGATCCTCGCGCGGCTGGGCCATCTGGTTTGACGCGCGCTTCGGCGAACCCGCCGATCACAAACCGCCGAGCCGGTCATCGCGCAGTGCGAGCGGCGGTCGCAGAATCTCACTCAACACGATAACGGACCGCAGACTTGCGGGGTCGACTCGCCCCGGCAGAAGCGGCGCGATCGAACGCGGGGTGTGCGCCCGTCGGGCGCTCACCTCCGGGATGACCCGCGCCAGTTTCTCAATGGCGGCCAGTCGCTCGCGTCGCGCGTCCGTCATCTGCTGCGGGGGGGTGGACTTGGTGTGCCGCTTTTGCGGGCGTACCGGTCGCGCGGGCATCGGTGTCGCGGGTCGCGGGGGAGTTGCCGCCTGGCGCCGTTGCGTTTGCGGTCTCGGGGCACGTGCGAGCGGGACAGCCGGCGCGGAAGCGGGTCTTTCGCCGCGGATCACGATCTGTTTTGCGGGCTGCAATCCCCCGACGACGCCCTTTGGTGCGGGGGTCGGTCTCCCGGGTTGGGCGTCCTTTGCGACCCGCTTGTCTGCCGCCCACTTTCGAATCTTCTCCCCAAGGCTGTTGAGCACGGGGAACACGAAGAAGATGAGCAGGTAGAGGAGCTTCGTCCACCCGGGTTCTTCCTGAGCCAGTAGTGATGCCGGTTCTACCGCCATGCTATTCAGTCGGCTTGGGGCCGTCCTCGCCTGCGTCGCTGATCGAATCCCTCATGCCCGTGTCCGCGACGATGTTCTTCATGCGGTAGTAGTCCATGATGCCGAGGTTTCCGGAGCGAAACGCCTCGGCCATGGCGAGCGGCACCTGGGCTTCGGCTTCGACGACCTTCGCTTTGTTCTCTTCGACGCGGGCGCGCATCTCGGCCTCCTGGGCACGTGCCATGGCGGCGCGTTTTTCGGCTTCGGCCTGGAAGCGCCGCTTGTCGGCTTCGGCCTGTTCGGCTTGGAGCTTGGCGCCGACGTTGGCCTCTTGTGACACACCGGCGACACTGATGTCGGCGATGTCGACGGAGAGGATCTCGAAGGCGGTTCCCGCGTCGAGACCCGATGCGAGCGCCTTGCGCGCGATATGGTCGGGGTTTTCGAGCACGTCCTTGTATGTTGCGGCCGATCCGATGGCGCTGACGATGGCTTGTCCCACACGGGCGACAATGGTCTCTTCGGTTGCGCCACCGACCAACTGTTTGATGTTCGTGCGCACGGTGACGCGTGCCTTGGCCAGGAGTCGAATGCCGTCCTTGGCGACCGCGTCGAGCCGATCGGAGGCGGTCTCGCTGCTGGGACAATCGATGACCTTCGGATTCACGGACGTGTTGACCGCGTCGAGGATGTCTCTGCCCGCGAGGTCAATGGCGCATGCGGTTCGCCAATCGAGCTCGATGGACGCGCGGTTGGATCGGATGATGGCGCCGCAGACAAAGGGCACGCGCCCGCCGGCGAGGTAGTGGCTTTCGAGATCGGTGGTGGTGACATCGTGGACGCCGGCCTTGATCATCTGAATCTTGCTTTGGACGATCGTCGCGAGATGCACTTTTCGCAGGCGCATGCCGATCAGGTCGGTGATGCGGATGTTGGCGCCGCTCATGTAGGCCTGGAGCCACATGCCGAAGAACTGGAAGACGAAGAGCAACACGACCAGGGCGACGATGCCCGCGACGATTCCGAACACCCAGATCAATTCCACTGCGGCGAGGAGTTGATTGTTCAACTGCATCGAATATCCCTTTCCATGCTGCGCTTATGTCAACGTTGCGCTGATTCTCAGACCGTCGGGGCGCCGCCTGTCGCCGTCACTTCGAGGGTGCGACCCCTCAGTCCGACGGCACGGACGGTCTTTCCGGCATCGATCATGCCGCTCTCACCGACGCATTGTACTCGGCGGCCGTCAAATTCGCACGTCCCGACGGGGCGCAACGGCGACAGACTGCGGCCCGTCCGTCCGACGAGCGTGCGGAGGCCGTCGAGGTCGGGTCCGAGATCGCTCTCAGTGTATACCGGATTCGGCGGCGCGATCAATCGGCCGATCTTCGTGTTCGGCCAGGTCTTGACCGCAATGTACGCTCCGGCCGGCAGGCAGACGGCAGAGCCGAGCACGGCAAACCCGCCTGCGGTCGAGCCGTAGAAGTCGAAGGTCTTGACGATGGCGCCGATCAGAATGCCGAACCCGAGGATGCTCAGGATCCCGTAGGACGGGATGAAAATCTCGAGCACCAGCACGACGGCGGCCATCGCGAAGAGCAGGATGAGAACAAGGGGTTCGCTCATGCGTTCACACTAGCGAGTATCGCACGAACTGCCAACAGCCCGCCGCTGAGCGGGAAGGCGGGGGGTGCGTCACAGAATCGGCGGAGGATGCGTGACGCGGCCTGCTAACAGTACAGCGCAAGGTCGACACACTGGCAGAACCGCGACTGTTAAGGAGCGGCCCCGAACCCTCGCAAACGCCTCATGCGCGCGAGGCCGCTTCCTGACGGGCGCGGTTCTGACCACTCTGCGCTGTACGGGTAAGCGTATTCTCGCCTGCCCGTCCGCCGCGGGGGCGGACGCTACAACCCTGCCGGAGACCGCCGAATGTGTCACGCACCCAACGGCAACAGGGTGCATGACACTTCCGGCGGGTGCCACTGGCAGCTTGCCTGCCAGTGCGTATGCCCCAAACGCCCACCGCGCGACCACACGGGCGGACAAGCCGCCCGTGGCACCCAGAATCGCTTGCCGCCTAAAGTGTCATGCACCC
>JAJDDR010000148.1 GCA_029260255.1 Phycisphaerae bacterium | reverse complement strand
CACCGGTGTGGCCGGGTTGATGTTCTTCACGAAGTCGCCGGCGATGACGGACCGTGCGATTCTCTGGCTGAGTGGCGCGGTGGCGGTGGCTGCCTGCGCCAACATGGTTGTGTCCACGTCGATTCTGTTTCGCCGCGTCCGGCTTCGGCGGCGCGTGATGTTCCCGGCGGGGTGCTTCAAATTCTGCGCGTTTACGTACGCGGACACGGTGATGCTCTGGTGCTACGCCGCGATCGACCGGGTTTTTGTCTTGGCGATGTTCGGCAAAGCCGAGTTGGGCGTGTATGCGCTTCTGTTTGAGGTCGCGCGGGTCATCCCGTTTGCGGTGCAGCAACTGGGGCACTTGCTTCTGGCGACGTTCTCGAAGCTGTTGGGCAGCGATGCCGAGGAAGCGCTGATTCGCAGCTACCGGAAGGTTTGCCGTCTGACGATCGCGTTCTATGCGGCCGTTTCGGTGACGCTCGTGCTGTTCTCGCGACCGATTGCCGCGATCTTCGATTCCGCCGGCAATTGCAGATACGCCGATCACCACGGCTACCTGCTTGCGCTCGCGGTGGTTATGAACATGGACTCGCTGCGGACGATCAACGGCATGACGCTGATGGCCTATGAACGCATGCCGGCGGTGTTCGTGAGCAAGGTGCTGCAGAACATCGTGCAGTTTTCCGTGACGTTCGCGCTGGTTGTGTGGTGGCCGATGGGCGTGTACGGCGTAATCATCGGCAAGGGCGCGGGGCACCTCGTCAGCGCCGTGGCGTTGATCGTTGCGACGGCACGCGTTCGGCAGAAGCAGCGATTGCTGCCGCCGGTGTTTTACATGCTCGGTCAGGTCGTGGTGTGTTCCGCGGCGGGCGCAGCGTTCGCCTTTGAGGATCGTGGTGTGGGCGCGTCAGCACTCGGCGTGGTTGGAAGTTGGGTGATCCTGTGGGTTGGCGGTCGTTTCACGGTCGATGACGTGAGATCGATGATCCCGTGGCGGCGGGAGCGTACGCCATGAGCCGCGTGATGCACTGCATCTCATCGCTGGCGGTGGGGGGGGTTGAGACGTGCGTTCTGGACATGTTCAAACACTTCGCGGCCAATCGACCGAGGCATGAGCATGTTCTGTGCGCGTTTCGGGGTGGCAAGCTTGCGGAGACCCACCTGCCGGCTGTTCGCGAGGCGGGCTTTGAGACGCACGTTCTTCATCGTCCGTCGCGGTACAGTTTTGCGTTCTGTCGGGAGTTCAAGACTGCGGTGGATCGCGTCGAGCCCGACATCATTCAGGCCTACAATCCGACCGCGGGGTTATGGGTGCGGGTGCTGTCCGGCAAGCGAAAGGGCGTGCCGATCATCGTACACTGTGGCGGAGTCGGCGGATTGCGTTGGCGTTGGCGCATGATCGAACGGGTGATCCTGCCGCGGACCGGGGCGTTCGTCTTCAATTCGCAATCCACGCGCGCGATCTGGGAGAGCTTCTTACGCCCGCGCGTGCCGACGCGCGTGGTGTACAACGGCGTGACGTTTGCGGACGCCGCCGTGCGGGACTCAGTCGAACGCTTGCCGGCGTCGCCGTTCGTGCTGCTGACGGTGTGCCGGGTTGTTCCCGTGAAAGCGCTTCACACGCAGCTGGAGGCCGTGCGCATTCTGCACGATCGCGGGCAGGACGACGTGCGTCTGATCGTCGTCGGCGACGGGCCTATTCGCGGCGATCTTGCGGAGAAAGCGCGATCACTCGGTCTCGCGGAGGCGGTCGCGTTCACCGGCTATCAGCCCGACCCGCGTGTTTACCACGCGCGGGCGCACGTGTACCTTTGTACGTCGTACAACGAGACGTTCAGCATGACGCTGGCGGAGGCGATGTTTCACAGGCTGGTCTGCATCGCGGCCAGCGCGGGTGGACCGTCGGAGATCATCGAGGACGGGCGCAGCGGGTTTCTTCTGCCCTGCACCGAGCCGCTCCCGAGCGAGTCGTCCGGAAGGCTGCCCGTCGGACAGGAGCTTCCGCCGATAGTGTACGATCACCAGTCTGATTCGCTGCGTCCGCCGTTGGGTGTCAATCCCACGGAATTGGCCGATCGAATCGCCGACGTGCGCGAGCGATTCGGTGAGCTCGGCGGCATGCGTGAGGCGGCGCGCAGGCGCATCGTTGAGCGTTTCAGCGTTGCGCGTTACTGCGACGCGCTCGAGGACCTCTATGACGAAATGTCCGGTCATCGGTAGGGCGGGTTTCACCCGCTTTCTTGATAGGTTGCGGCGGGTGAAACCCGCCCTACGGCGTGTGCCCGAGCGGCGATGCCACAGAGAACGGTCACACCCATGAAGATCCTCCAGTTGATGGGCCACGTCATGGTGGGTGGGACCGAGACGTTTGTCATCTCACTCGTCCGCGGGCTCATCGAGCGCGGTCACGACGTGATGCTGGTCAACACGTGGACGCACAGCGCGTTCAACACGTTGGCGGAGTCTTCTGGCGTTCCGTTCGTCCGGATCGCGGGGGGAGGGCGGCGCCCGGGGCCGCGATGGTTCTGGAGAGTGGGGCGATTCCTGCGGCAGAACCGTTTCGATCTGGTTCAGACCTACGGTCTGCGGGTCAGCCTGGCGTTGCGCATGCTGCAGCGGACCCACGGCGTTCGTCATCATCTGACGGGCGTGCGCGGGCTGGATCAGCAGCGCAGCGGCTTGCAGGCTCGGCTGGATCGCAGGACCGAACACCTCGTGGACTTCATCGTTTGCAACGCCGAGGCCGTTGCGAGCAAGCGGATGGCGGCGGTCGGCACGCCGCGGTCACGTATCCGGATCATCCCCAACGGCATCGATCTGACGCGGTTCTCGCCGGACGCGGTCGTACCCGGGTGTGATGAACTGAGCCTGCCGGAGGGCTTCCTGTTCGCGCACGTCGCCAGCTTTCGCGCCGAGAAAGATCATGAAAACCTCCTGCGGGCCGTCAAGCTGGCGGGCGACGGTCTGGGCGATGCGAAAATCCTGCTCATCGGAACGGGGCGGCAACGCGACGAGGTGGACGGAATGGTGCGGCAGATGGGGCTGGCGGATCGCGTGATCCTGACCGGTCCCGCCGAGGACGTTCGGCCGTACTTGCGTGCATGCGACGCGTTTGTTCTGTCGTCGTTTAGCGAGGGCATGCCGCGGGCGCTGATGGAGGCGATGGCCATGGGCTTGCCCGTGGTCAGCACCGACGCGGGCGGCATCGCGGAGGTGGCGGAGAACGAGAAAAACGCACTGCTTGTTCCGACGCGGTCGCCGGAGGCGCTCGCCGCTGCGCTCAAACGCGTCGTCCGTGACAGCGCATTGCGCGAGCGGCTGGGCACTGCGGCCGTTGCGCGCATTCGCGACCACTTCAGCCATGAACTCATGCTCGATCGCCACGTAGCGCTGTACGAATCCGTTCTGGGTGGTCGGGATGCGCTGTGAAAGTCACGCCCGCCCGCGGCGTCGCTCGTGCTCGCGTACGTAGAAGTCGTGAAGAAACTCGGCGATCTTTAGATCGTTGAAGTGCTCTTGGACGCGGTCCTGACCCGCTTGACCGAGACGATGCCTCAGATCGGTGTCTGTGGCGAGATCGGCGATCTTGTCGGCCATCGCAGCGACGTTGCCGAGTGGCGTCAGGAAACCGGTCTCACCGTCGACGACGAGTTCCTGTGTGCCGGGGACGTCCGTGGCGACGATCGGTTTGCCGAGTGCCATGGCCTCGATCAGCGCGCGGGGGATTCCCTCCTTCTCCGACGTGAGCACAGCCACATCGCAGGCCGCCAGAAGCGACGGGGCGTGCGGCGCCCAGCCGAGGAGGCGCACGCGTTCGCGGAGTCCGCTCGCGGCGATCTCCTCCTCCAACGCCGGTCTCAGCGGACCGTCTCCCGCGATAACCGCCGTCACGTCGAGACCCCGCCGTTGCAAGAGCGAGCACACCTCCAGAAACGCAGCGACTCTTTTGACCGGCTCCAACCGACTGACCAGAGCGACGCGGAGACCCGGGCCGGGGAAGTCGGACTCGGCGCGGGCGAGTTCCCCATCGGCTGCCTTGCGAACGAACTCCGGATCCACGCCGTTGCCCTCGTAGGACACTTTCTCCGCGTCACCCATCAGCGCGACGCATGCGGCGAGGTCGCGGCGGTTCTGGCTGAACAGATGGTGTCGGAATCGGCAGGCGACCACCTCGATGAGTCGGTAGGTGTGGTATCGCGCGAAGCTCTGACCCTCGTAGTAGGGCAGTCCGTGATGGGTGTGCACGATCAGGGGCACGCGCGCGTACCGCGCGGCCAGCGTGGCGATGATTCCGGCCTTGCTGGTGTGAGAATGGACCACGTCGAACCGCTCGCGGGCGAGCGTGCGAGACAAAAGACGCGTACTCCGCAGATCGGTCGGCGGGTTGATCGAACGCAGCATCGGTATGGTCAGATGGCGCACCGGCGGGTCCGGAAGGTGCATCCCGGTCGGGCGCGGCGAGGTGATCACGGTTACGTTCAGATCCGGATAGCGATCGAGCGCCGCCAGCTTATGCGCGAGGATGGTGACCGCGCTACTGTAGGCCGTCACCACGTGTGCAACTCGGATCATATCGCGTCGCCACCGGTGTCGAGCGTCATGATGCGCCGGGTCCATTCGCCAATCGGGCTCTCCGACGTTTCTTCTTGCGCGCCGCCTGAACCGCGACGAAAACGGCGAACATGGCCCCCAGCGCAACGGGCGGTGCCCACTGCTCGAAGGACGACGGCTTGACCGGCAGCTCCAACAACTTGGTGACCTCGACGCCGTCGGCGAAGCGAAAGATCGCCTCTGCCTGACCGCGCAGCGCCTTGGCGGGGTTGACCCGAAGCGTGAAGACGCCCGGCTCGCCGCGTGGCAATCCGGCGTTTGGGTCCTCCGCATTCGCTATACACCTGCCGGGCTTGAGATCGAGGCTGTTCTGGTTCTCGATTTCCGCCGTCCAGCCTTCGGGCACGGTGAAGGTGTCGACGCGGAAGTGGGGCATTTCCACGTAGACGAGCGGGGCGCTGTGGTCGTGTGAGACGGTCCACTTGTAGTTGTGGGCGGAAACGTCGGCGCCACCGTCGATGGTGATTGCGGGTTGGGCGACCGCCGCCTGCGCGAACGCGAGTACGCCCGCCGACCATATCGTGCGTTGAGTACGACGGGTGGCAAGTCGGGTGCCATGGCCACGCTTGCGTGGCCATGTGCTCGCAAGTTGTCGAATCATGCCCACGCAAGCGTGGGCATGCCACCCAGAGTCGGATGCACCCCCGACCGACCACATCGTGCATTGAATACGCATGACCCTTTCCTATCGCCTTTTCCGGCGAGCGACATTTCGACGAGCCAATGTACTCCATCGCATGCGCGTGTCGAGCCGGTCGTTGCGTCGGAGGCCGATAAAGGATTGCCGCACGTTGCTCGATACACCATGATGTCCTCGATGTCACGGACGACGAAGACCGCGTTGATCCTACCCGCCGGCCTGGCAGCACTCACGATACTGCCGATTACGGCCGTCAGCTCGATGGCGGGGTTCGTCCTGCTGGCCTACCTCCCGGGAAGGCTGCTGCTCCCGTGGTTGGGGGTCGAGTCACACTGGTCGGCCGCCGGGCGGACCGTGCTCGCTGTGGCCGTCTCATGGGCGGTTGTCCCGTTCTTCCTGAACCCGGTTTGGCACCTCACCAACGACCGCTGGCTGATTCTCGCTTTTGCGTGGGTTGCTGTTGCCGCACTCGGTTGCCTTGGCCCGCGCGCGGTCGCCGTGAACGGCGGCGGACGTTTCTTCGAGAATCGGTCCACGGTGGTGCTCGCCGTCGGGGTCTCCTTGTTTCTGGCGGGCGGTGTCATCTTATCGTACTACCCGACGGAGTTGTTCGGATACCCCGTTGCGGCGGAGATCCACGACTTCATCAAACACCACGCGATCCTCGATTCGCTGGAGCGGCGCCCGTTGCCGATCGGAAACGTCTTCTACGCCGAGGGCGCGGACGGGCCGGTGTACTATTACCACTTCTTCTACCTTATCCCCGCAACGGTGCGTCTGTGGACGGGGGGCTCGCTGTCCTTCGAGCCCGCGATCGGCTTGTCCGGCGCGCTCGTCGCAATCTCGATCGCCGGGCTTGTCTACGCCACCGCAAAGCGCTTCTTCGGCAGTGAGACCTCCGCGACGTTGTCGGCCGCGTTGGTGACGATCGTGGGATCGTTCGATCTCTTCCTCTACCTGCCGACCATGATCGAGCGGGGACGCCCGCTGGTCATGGTGGATCATTGGGCGCATCATCCCTACATCGTACACAACGTTGCCTTCCAGATGATCTGGAGCCCGCAGAACGTGCTCGCGGCGCTGGGCGTTCTGGTGGGCGTTTATCTCTTGTCTACGGGCGGACTCCACCGGGGGTGGCTGATCTGGGGGCCCGTGTTGGGCACGGGGATTCTCGGATCGAGCGTGTGGGTCGCGATGGGAGCGCTGCCCGCGCTCGCGGTCTGGACACTCCTTCGCCCCGAGCGGTTGTGGCGGACCGTCTGCGTCGGGCTGCTGATGGTCGCGGTCAGTCTCCCGCAACTCATGGGATACGCGCAGAGTGGGCGGCATCCGGATCGCGGGCTGACGACGGAGTGGCCGGCGAACGAGGCTTCTTCCCTGGGGCGGTTGGTACCGCCGGGGATCGCGGCCAACGTCCTGGATCTGCCGGTGTCGCTGTCGCTCGAGTTCGGCGCGAAGTTCCTGCTGTTGCTGCTGGTACCTGGTGCGCTGTGGCGCAGGATGTGGCGAGACGACGGTCTGCGTTGTCTGTGCATTGCGGCGGTGCTGGCGCTGGCGGTGAGCTCGATCGTGCGCGTCGAACTCGAACACAACGACCTGAGGCACAAGATGCTCCTGGTCACCATGGTCTTTGCCGCCATCATGGCGGGCGGCGCCGCTTCGCCCGACACTGCGCGGAGCCGTTGGTGGAACCCCTGCGGTTGGCGCCCGGCGTCTTCGCGCGGGAGGGTTCTGCCGGGGGCATGTATGGCGATTCTCATTGTGGCAGGTCTGGCGACCGAGTACTACGAAGTTCCCTTGACCGCGACGCGGCGTTACGTCGAAGACTACCTCATGACCCGGGCTGCGCGCCCGCCGCAACGGAGCGTTCTTGACGCCGAGCGCGAAGCACTGCATTTCATGCGGCATCGGCTCGGTGACGACGCGGTGGTGCAGGCGGAGGGCACGCCCGAGCGGGCGCGCCTGGCGCAACTGATACGCAAGCAGATCGGCGTCATGGAGTCGTGGGACGATGTCGCCGTCTTTGCGCCGCCGGACCGGTCACGATACAAAGAGCGCGTCGACGAACTGCTCCGGACGCTGCGGAGCGAGCGCTCCGCCGCCCGCACGCACGAAGTGCTGAGACGATTCCGCGTGACACACGTGTTCGTCGGCCGCATCGAGAAAGACACGTGGGAGCACCTGGATCGGTTCGACGACGAGGCGTTCTTCACCGACGTTTTTCACCGGGAGGGAATCCGCGTCATCGGTTGCAACGCGGCGACCGGTTCGTAGGATGTTGGCCTGCGACCGGGTTGGCAGCGATTCGCCGGGGCGTGGAGCGAACGGCATGCACGACATTGACAAGATCTACTTCGAGGTCGGCGCGGCGCGCAGCGGAACGATGTTCCTGGGTCGCGTACTATCGTCCCACCCGATGATCGCCCACTGGGACCGCCCAAACTACATCCTGCGCCACGGTAACGCCTGGAAACCGGACGACTGCCTCCGCAAGGAAGACGCCACGCCGCGCGCCAAGCGATACATCCGCCGCCGGTTCCACGAATACTGGAAGGCGTCCGGACGCGAAGGGCTGCTGGTCACTTCGCAGGCCAGTGTGCTGGCGATGGACTTCGTCAATGAGGTATTCCCCAACGTCAAGTTCATTCACATCTACCGCGACGGGCGTGAAGTGGCTTCCTCGCAGAAGGGTAAGTGGGCGACAAAAACGAGCCCGGGCAGGATCATCCGGAATCGCCTTCCCGGTGTGCCGATCACGGACATGCCCGCCTACGCCGGTGAATTCATGGCATTGGTCATTCGCCGGCTGTTCGGCGGAAAGCCGCGTCTCAGATTCGGTCCGAGGATCGAGGACTGGAAGAGGCTAAGCCAGTCCATGGACCGGCTCCAGTTCACGGCGCGAACATGGGTCGGATGCGTCAGTGCCGCCCGCCGCGTCGGGTTGGCGCTGCCCGAGGGGCGTTACTGCGAGGTGCGCTTTGAGGATCTGCTGCGCGACCCGGAGGGCGAGACGGCGAAGCTGCTGGAGTTCATGGAGTTGCCTCCGTCGACCGAAGTCGAGGCGTACATCAAAGACAACGTCGTCCCGAGCATGTCCGGAAAGTGGCTGAAGAACCTCTCCGAAGCCGAACTGAACCTCATGATGCCCGAGATGCGGGATCTGCTGGAGGAACTCGGCTATGACGTATAGTGGCGTGGTGTCCCCCGCGCCCAACGCCGACGCGTCCTGTCTCATCGAACTGCGCGAGTGTGTGTGTGGAGGACCGGTTCGACCGCTACTGATCGGCAGTTTCCTCATCCAGGGACACAACGGCGAGCAGGTGCCGCTTTCCACGACCTTGTATCGTTGCGCTCGTTGCGATCTCGTCACGCGGGGCGTGGATTTCACGCATCCGCAGGCCAAGAGCCACTACGATCTCGTCAACTACACCGATCCGGGAAACGAGGACGAATGGCGGGAGAAACGGCGGATCTTCTTCGACTGGTTCTGCGGTCTCGTCACGCGCTCCCTCAGCCGGCCGCCGCGCGTCGTGATGGACTACGGCTGCAGCTACGGTCACCTGCTCGATCGATTCGCCGACGCCGGCGCCGAGACGATCGGCGTGGAGGTGGCGCCCGCGATGGCGGCACATCTCCAGCGCGCCGGTCGTCACAAGGTCTTCGCGTCGGTGGACGCGGCGGAGTTGGCCGACGAATCGCTCGACGCCATCACGCTGATCGACAGTCTGTACTATCACGAGGGCGACTTGGCCGCGTTTGTTGCGACGCTGGCGCGCAAGCTCCGCCCGGGGGGCGTGCTGCTGACGCGAACGACCAATCGAAACCAGACCTACCGCCTCTACGCATTGCGTTGGCACCTTCGTCATGGGCGATGGCGTGAGGGGGCGCCGATTCCGCGACGGATCATCGGCGATTCGCGGTTTGGATTCAGCCAGCGGGCGCTGATGCCCTTGTTTCAACGCGCTGGGTTCAAGAGGGTTGCCGCTCACCGGTGGGAGCACAAGCGGAAGACACCGGTCGAACGCGTGCGAGATGCCGTTGCACTCGCGGCCTACTATGCGACCGCCGCATGCGTGGACGTTTCTCCGGGGCTCGTTCTGGTGATGCGCAAGTGAAGTACCGCGTGCTCGATTTCATCAATACCGACGAGTGTGCGCGGGAGCTGCTGAGCTACCGCGTCGCCCAGGTGAACGAGGGGGACACCTACGCCAACGACATTTGCTGTGCCGATGGGCGATACGTCGCCTCTCTTCGCGAGCGCGGGCGCACGGTCCACATCATGAACACGCCACGCTCACTGTCGCCCTTCAGGCTGATCGGTGCGATCGTCGCCACCTTCCGACTGCTGCGACGGGAGCGATACGACATCATTCACACGCATACTTCAGTTCCCGGCATGGTCGGTCGCGTAGCCGCGTGCTTGGCGCGGACGCGCTTCGTTGTCCACCAGTTTCACGGGTTCCACCATCACGACGGGATGCCCACGCTAAAACGCCGGTTGTTCGTAAGCGTTGAACGTGTCTTGGTCTGGTTCGCCGACAAGGTCCTGTTCCAGAACGAGAAGGACCGGGACGAGTGCCTGCGGCACCGCATCGCGCCGCGACGCAAGATGGTCGTCATCGGCAACGGCGTCCAACTCACCCGGTTTCGATCGCTTCCGGAACCGGACAACGACCCGCCCGTGCTGATCTGCGTCGCCCGGCTCGAACCGGTTAAGAACCACATGATGCTGCTCGAGGCGGCCCGCATCCTCAAGGATCGGGGTGTTCCGTTCGTTCTCAACATCGTGGGCGGCGGCGAGTTGATGCCCGAATACAGGGAGTGGTTGCGAGCGCACGGGCTCGAGCCGGACGTGCATCTGCTGGGGTACCGCGACGACGTTGCGGAGTTGATTACGCAAGCGAATCTCTGCGTCCTGGTGTCGATCAAGGAGGGTCTGCCCCGGGCGATCATCGAGGCCGGTGCGTCGGCGCGGGCGATGGTCGCCACGGACGTCATCGGGAATCGCGACGCCCTCGTCAATGGCGAGACCGGGCTTCTGGTGCCGCTCGATGACTCTGCCGCACTGGCCGACGCCGTGCAGGAGTTGCTCGAGGATTCAGACCGGAGAAAGGCCATCGGTCGACAGGCCCGCGCCCACGCCGAGCAGCATTTCGACGAGCGTGTCGTGACCGAGCGGATCATTGAGGTCTACGACAGGGGCATGGACCGATGACGGCCGCCCATGACGACGCAACGCCGATCCCTGCCGATGCGGATTCAACGGTCGAGGGCAACGGAGAGCGTCCTCCCCGCGCGGGAGTAGCATGGCTGATTTCGACGGTCGCGGCGTGCATTCTGTACCTTCTGACCATGGCGCCGGGCTTGGTCTGGGGCGACTCGGGCAACGCGCAGGTTCGCATCCTGCTGGGTCACGTCTACGACCGCGTCGACCTATCTAGATCACACGTACTGTACTACGCGGTTGCCGACGCGGTCGTCAGCCTGGGTGTGTCGCCCGCGCTGGCGGGAAACCTGGTCTCGGCACTTGCGGGCGCCGTGACGGTCGGGAACACGGCATGGCTGCTGACCCTGCTGGTCAGACGCCGCGCGGCGATCGTGAGCGGTGTCTGCCTGCTGCTGCTCTCGCACTGCTTGTGGCATTTGTCCACCGTAGCGGAGGTCATGTCGTTTTCAACGGCACTGTTGAGCCTGGAACTGGTTCTCGCGGTGAAGTTCATCGGCACGCGCCGCCCAAAGTGGCTGATTGCAGCACTCTTCGTCAACGGACTGGGGCTGTCGACGCACAACATGTCACTATTGATGTGGCCTGCCTACGGCGTACTCGTTGCGTTCGCCTTCATCTCTCGAAAGCCAGTCTCGTGGCGTACGCTGGCTTTCGGTGTTGCGATGTTGGGTGTCGGGGCGCTTCCGGTGATCGCGCTGTTCGTCGTGGCAGCACGGGCATCCGGCGATCCGCTGGGCACGCTCCGCGAGATGCTGAGCGGACGATATGGACGCCACGTCTACAATGTGGATGTGGACTGGGGGCTTGTCCTAAAGACGATGGCCTATACGGCGTACAGCTTTCCGACGCCTCTGGTGGCTGCGTGCGTCGCCGGCGTCGGCGTTCTTTGGACGCGGCGCGCGCGCGCCCTGGTCTCGTTCATTCTCATCGCGTTCGTCGTCCATTGTGGATTTGCTTTGCGCTACAACGTCCCCGATCAGCACGTGTTCATGCTGCACAGCTACATCTTCCTGATCGTGTTCCTGGCGATCGGCGTGGACTGGCTGTGCGACCGAACACCGTCCCGCTTCCGATCGGTGATCGTCATCGCGCTCGCGTTGCCGGCTCCGCTTGTATATTGGATCGTGCCGGACCTGCTACAGCAGAGGTTTCCGGAGATCGCGGCGCGCTGCCTGCCTGATCGCGTGCTTCCCTATCGAGATAATGCGACGTGGTTCCTCCGGCCGTGGCGCCACGGATACGACGGCCCGCTCCGGTTCGCCCGTGAGGTTCTCGCGTCGGTGCCGGAGGACGGCATTCTCACCATCGATTCCACACCGATGACCCCGTTGCTGTACGTGCAGAATGCTGACGGACTGCGCCGGGATGTCCGAATCCTGGCGGGGTACGTCTTCCAGCCCTGGTTCGAGGACGCGATCGATATGGCATCGCCGCAGCGCGATGAAATCGTCAGCCAGGGGCGCCTGTACGCCACGACGCAAGACCGACGCTCCTGGAACGACCATCTTCGCGGCGGTGGGTACCGCGGCGTTCCGCACGGAAAGCTGTTCCGGATCGAGCACTCCAATGCAGATGCTCCGGAGAACCGCTGACCACCCGGCCGATTCCCGAGCACAAGGGAAGATTCGCCCGGAGTTGCAGCTTGGTCTATAATCACGCGTCCCGGACGCCGATATTGCGTATTGGCGGGCCGCGCCTCGGATGGCGCCCGGACGGATAGAACCAGAGAACGTAGGAATCAACTATGCGCGTCACGGTAGCGGGATCGGGTTATGTTGGATTGGTGGCCGGCGCATGCCTGGCAGACACGGGCAACGACGTCATCGGCTACGACATCGATGAGGCCAAAGTCGAAGAATTGAACAACGGGCACATCCCGATCTTCGAGCCCGGCTTGGCCGAGTTGATCACCGCGAATCGACGTGCCGGCAGGCTTCGGTTCACGACGAATCTCGTCGAGGCGATGGAGCATGCCCACGCGATCTTCATCTGCATCGGGACGGCTCCGAACCCGGACGGTTCCGCCGATCTGTCCGGGATATTCTCGTTTGCCGAGGTAATGGCCCCGGAGGTTCGGAGACCTCTGCCCGTGGCGATCAAGAGCACCGTCCCCGTGGGGACCGGGGAACGCGTCGAGCAGATCATTCGCGGCAAGGCGAAGCACCCTGTACATCTCATCAGCAACCCAGAGTTTCTCAAGGAAGGATCCGCCGTCGCGGACTTCCAGCGACCGGAACGCGTGGTCATAGGGTACGAAGACGCCGAAGCGGCGGAACCCATTCGCGAGTTGTACGTGCCCTTCGTCCGCAATCAGCACCCCATTCTCATGATGGGGCGCAAGGCCGCGGAGATGGCGAAGTACGCCTGCAACGGCATTCTGGCGTCCCGCATCAGCTTCATCAACGAGATCGCCAATCTGTGCGACGCATGCGGAATAGACGTGGACGACGTGCGTCGGGCGATGGGTACCGACGGACGCATCGGCTTCCAGTTCCTCTATCCCGGTGCGGGCTATGGTGGCAGCTGTTTCCCCAAGGACGTACAGGCGCTCGTCCATACCGCCGAGGCGAACGGTGTGGAGCCGCGCATGCTATCTGCGACACACGCCACCAACGAGGATCAGAAACACGTTCTCTTCCGCAAAATCGAGAGCCGGTTCGGCGCCGGAGTGAACGGGATGACGTTCGCGGTCTGGGGAATCGCCTTCAAGCCGAACACGGACGACATTCGGGAAGGATCGGCCCTCACCTTGATCCGTGATCTGCTGGGAGCGGGCGCGAAGATTCACGCCCACGACCAGGAGGCACTCGTACACCTGCGAAAGGAGTTCGGCGAGCGCGTTACCTACTGCGATCAAAGCTATCAGGCGCTCGAAGGGGCGGATGCGCTGGTGATCTGCACGGAGTGGAACGACTTCCGCAGTCCGGATTTTGATCGCGTCAAGGCACTGCTCGGCCAGCCGGTCGTGTTCGACGGTCGAAACCTCTACGATCCCAAGACCATGCGTCGATACGGTTTCGAGTACCATCCCATCGGCAAGCCGGTCGTCATGCCCGGTGAATGATGACTACGCGGCAAATCGCCGGGAGTTGAGTGATGCGTGTGCTGGTATCAGGCGGGGCCGGTTTCCTGGGAAGCCACCTGTGTGATCAGCTGCTCGAGCTCGGGCACGACGTTGTCGCTGTGGACAACCTGTTCACCGGGTCGAAGCAGAACATTCTCCATCTTCTACCGCGTCACGATTTCGAGTTTGTACGGCACGACGTCGTTCAACCCCTGATGCTCGAAGTCGATTGGATCTTCAATCTGGCCTGTCCCGCCTCGCCGGTACAGTACCAATACAACCCGGTAAAGACGGTCAAGACATCGGTCATGGGTACGCTGAATATGCTCGGTCTCGCCAAGCGCGTCCGCGCGCGGATCCTGCAGGCGTCGACCAGCGAGATCTACGGTGACCCGGCCGTGCACCCGCAGAAGGAATCCTACTGGGGTAACGTGAACACGATCGGACCGCGCAGCTGCTACGACGAAGGGAAACGCGTCGCGGAAACGCTCATGACGGACTACCACCGTCAAGACGGCGTGGACACGCGGATCGCACGGATCTTCAACACCTACGGTCCGCGCATGGCGGTGGGTGACGGTAGGGTCATATCGAATTTCATCGTCAGCGCGTTGCGCGATGAGCCGCTTACGGTGTACGGCGATGGCCGACAGACCCGGAGTTTCTGCTACGTGAGTGACTTGGTTGAAGGGCTGATCGGTCTGATGAAGTACGAAGGCCCACAGGCGCACGAGCCGGTGAATCTCGGAAACCCCGTTGAGTTCAGCATCGCCGAACTGGTGACGCAACTCGGCGAAGTGTTAGGCCGGGAACTCCGCACCGAGCGCAAGCCGCTGCCGCAAGACGATCCGACACAGCGCTGCCCGGATATCAGCCGGGCGAAGGACTGGCTCGAGTGGTCGCCGTCCGTCCTATTGCGCGACGGACTGGCGCAGACCATCGAGTACTTCAAGAAGACCCTCTCGGCTTAGCAACTCCGACGAAAGTGCCAAAAAGAAAGCGAGGGGCGCCACTTCAGGCACCCCTCGCTCGATATCGGTAACTGATTCAGGAGGCGTGGACTAGAATCGCCTCTTAACCCAGCCGACCATTCCCATGCCCATCACCGCCAGCAGGGCAGCGCCGGGCGCCGGGATGATGTTGATCTTCATGTCTCCACCGTCACTGGAGAAACCTCCGTGCAGCAAAGCCGCTGCGAAGAAGTCATCGGCGTTGGCGAAACCATTTGTAGATGTGCCGTCGCCGAAGACAGGAACTGAAATGTCGATGACGAACACATCACCAGTTGTGAAGTTGCCGCGTTCGGCGGCGGTGAAGGTGATTTGGTCAGCGACGGTGTCGGCGCCGGCGGCGACCCCGAGTGTGTCGCCCTTGAAAATCCAGTCGCCGGCAGCGGGGTCCGTGAAAATCGAAAGACCGCCGATTCCGCTGAGTCTGCCGGTGATGGTCAAGATGTTAACGGCCGCGTCGACAAAGGTGATGCCGTCGAGATCCGCCCCGAAGGCGGTGTTTGCGAAGTTAGCGCCGTAGGCATTCGCGGCGTCCGTGTCGGTGCCCCCAAGGGTACCGGTCGCCGAGATGTTGTCCAGCCCACCCGGGTTGACGATCAACGCACTCAAGAGGACGCTAAAAAGCGATCCATCCAGAATCTCGGCGCGGTCGAGTTCGACGTCCGCATCCGAACGGCGCGTGGCAAACAAGTCCGTGGCCGCGTTCTCCGTCACGGACAGAGTGCCCGTCGTGTGGTCGAAGCCCATGCTGATGCCCGCATAGTCGAGAAACATGAAGTCGGCCTGAACTGGCACCGCTATTAGCACCGTACCGACCAACACAGCGATGATTGGAAAAAACCTATTCATTGGTTCGTACTTTCCCTTCTTATTCACTCACGCTGCCCCGCAGGACGGCGTGGTGCTCATCTGTATCCAAAAACGAATCAAAAACCTCACTCAAAGCGTTCAAGCGGGCGGCGCTATGGCGCCGCGGGTTCCTAAACACCGAGCGGGGGACCGCGCGGATCCGCGTCAACGACGCAAATGCGCGGCTTGAGTCGCCATTGGTAATCACGGCGGGGTTGCCGCAAGAGTGGCCGTTCGGGAATGACGTCTTCAAACGTGCATGGGAGCAGTTCGTTGAAAACCAGATCGAACGCAACCGTGGAACCGATCTTGTCAGGCGCACCCGTGTGGTACCACTCCGGGATGTTGAAGTGGAGGTGCTTGGCGGATCGAACGAGATTCCAGGCCCCAATGCTGAGGACCGCGGACAGGAAAAGGCTCGCGCTGCCGGGAGCCGCGGGCAACTGGCGGACGTCGTCAGGGTCCCACCGTGGCACTTCGTCCGTGGCGGCAACCGGAATGACACCGGAATCACCTTGGAAAGCGCCCGAAAGCCCCGTGCCCGGCTCGGCAAACACCGTCGCAGCGTCCAGCATCCCATCGGAACGGAGCACAGGCGGTGCGACGGACTCTGGTGCAATATCCGCACGCGCAGCAGACGCCGCAAGCGCGAACAACCCGAACCAGAATGTCAACCCCTTGGCACTCATACGTCGCTCATTCACCCCGGTCCACCGGCACGTCGCGGGCTGAGTAGCCGTACCACACCGTGCGCGAGAACCTTCCAAGATCGGGCAGCGGCCAGCGTACCCCTGTTAACGCCCTCGTGTCAAGCCGAAAACGCCGATTTCGGATCGGCTTCCGGACTAATTGCGAAACACCAGCGTGGCGGAATAAATAGAAAAAACGGCGCAAACGGCGTACGTCCACAAAGAACCCCAAATTGACGCGGATACGCGTGTCGAAAGGCACGGTGGGCAATATTGCCCTACCTCGTCGGCTCGCTTGCGTCAGGATCGGCTGGAGTGTTTCGTCGGGGCGAGTTGAGGGGTGCCTCCGGATCCTGCACAATGCGCGTGCCTCGTCCACGTGGACTGATGGCAGCAACTTGTGTTTGGGGTTCACACGAATGAGAGCAAAACACGTGTACGGTTCGATTCCAATGTTCCTCGTGGCTGCGGTGATGGCAGGAGCGGTCGAGCCGGTCCGTGACCACGACATCGTCGCGGAGGACTACTTCAGTATCGGAGTCATCACGGGCGTGGCGATCTCGCCGGACAACAGCAAGATCGCGTACAGCGAGATGCGGTGGGATCCGCCGGCGGAGAAGCGCAACACGGACCTATGGGTCCTTTCGGTGGAGACGCGCGACGTCAATCGCTTGACCTTCGATGCGGCGGGCGACGCGGACCCGCAATGGAGTGCGGATGGCAAGTGGCTCTACTTCTCGAGTGCCCGCAAGCGAGGTCCCGAAGAGAAGCCACCCTACGACGGCAAGAAGCAGGTGTGGCGCATTCGCCCGAACGGGTCGGACGTGCAGCCGGTGACACGCATCAAGGACGGCATCAACGGCTACCGAATCTCGCACGATGGGAAGACTCTCTACTACACGGTGTCCAAGAAGAACGTTGATGCCGATCCCTGGAAGGAACTCCGCGAGGAGTTCGACGAACTCGAGTATGGCCACGGTGTCGTGAAATTCTCGCAGCTATGGAAACTCGATCTTCAAGCTTGGCGGAAGGAGAAGATCATCGACGAGAAGCGTGTCATCAACGAGTTCGCGGTGTCGGCGGATGAGCGTTACATCGCGATGCAAACCACGCCGACGGGTGAGCTGATCACCAACGAGGGCTGGTCCACGATCGACATCTACGACGCTGCGTCGGAGGAGGTCGCTTCACTTCCCGATAAGCAGTGGCGCGATGACGCGCCGTCGCCCTACGGTTGGCTGGAGGGGTTGGTCTGGTCGGGAGACGGGCGCTCGCTGGCGTTTCATTGTGGCTTCGACGGTTATCCCGGCGAGATCTGGGTCGCGCACTTCGATGAGAAGGGTCACCGTGTGACACAGCGGATCACACGCGTCGATGAGGTCTTCGCCGATGGGCACGTGGAGTGGGTTCCCGGCACGCACGACCTCTGTTTCGGCGCCGATGACCACGCCCGCAGCCGCATCTACCGCGTGACCGACGTTCGCGACGGCCGGCAGGGACGAACCGTCACGGTGACGCCCGGGGACGTCAGTGTCGAGACCTTCACCGTCGACCGAGCGGGGGACGGCATCGCCGCCGTCATGAGTGGTCTCACGCACCCGCCCGATATTTTCGGGCTTTCGGCCACCGGCACCGGGCGGGCCGAGCGGCTGACGAACGTCAACCCGCAGGTCGATACGTGGAAACTCCCACAAATCAAGATCGCGAAATGGACCAGTAAGGACGGCACACCGGTCGAAGGCATCCTGGAGTTGCCGCCCGACTACGTTGAAGGCACGCCGCTTCCCACGGTGATCGAGTTGCATGGCGGCCCGACGTCGGCATCGAAGTTGCGGATGCGGTTTTGGATTTACGGGCGGGTGCTCTTTGCCGCGCGCGGGTGGGCGTTGCTGAGTCCGAACTACCGTGGCTCGACCGGTTACGGCGACAAGTTCCTGACGGACCTGATCGGCCACAAGAACGACCGCGATGTTGCGGATATCATGGCGGGCGCTGACTGGATGGTGGAGCAGGGCTACTCGGATCCCGACAAGATGGCCGTGATGGGCTGGAGCAACGGCGGCTATCTGACGAACTGCATGATCGCGCACACTTCGCGATTCAAGGCGGCCAGCAGTGGGGCGGGTGTGTTCGACACGGTAACGCAGTGGCTGGAAGAGGACACGCCTGGTCACGTCATCAACTTCAATCAGGGATTTCCGTGGAACTCGACGGAGCAAATGCGGAAAGGCTCCGCGTTGTACACGATCGATAAGTGTACGACACCGACGCTGATCCACGTCGGCGCAAACGATCCGCGTTGCCCGCCGGGGCACAGCAAGGGGTTGTATCGAGCGTTGCACCATTACTTGAAGGTGCCGACCGAGTTGGTCGTGTATCCCGGGGCTGGGCACGGTCTGACGAAGTACGAACACCGCAAGGCCAAGATGGAATGGGACCTCAAGTGGTTCGACTACCACGTGCTCGGTAAGACGACGGAGGAGGACACTCCCGAGCCGGGTATCGACTGACGGGTGCGTGATCGACGCGGTTGACGTATCGAAGTAGGATCGTGACGACGAGGCGCCGAATGGAGATTGTAATGAACCGGGGAATTCTGGAATCCAACGGGCGGCAAACACTTGCGACGGTGATGGCGACGTGTCTGGGCGTGACCCTGGTTGGTGTGTTCTGCGTGCTGGGCTCGGGGTGTACGGTGGCGCCGCCCGCGGGCAACTCGAACGGGGCGGATAACGCGAATGTCAATGCCAACAGCGATGTTGATGGCGGCAATGACAACGGCAGTGGCGGCGCGGTTGACGATAACACCGGGGGGGTGAGCGTGGCCGACATCATCCTCGCGGTTCGGGACGAAGACCGCGTTCTGGGCGGCGCCGGCGCGCCGGTGACGGTGGTTGAGTACGGCGATTTCCAATGTCCGGGCTGCCGGGAGTTCGCGTTGAACGTTTTTCCGACGATCAAGCAGCGGTTTGTCGACGTCGGCGACGTGCGATGGGTGTTTCGACACTTCCCTCTAAGCAGCATTCATGACTTTGCCGAGGGCGCCGCCCAAGCCGCCGAATGTGCGGGTGATCAGGGTCAGTTCTTCGCGTACCACGATTCGCTGTTCGAGAATCAGGAGGCTCTGACACGCGCCGATTTAAGCACCTACGCGGGTGAACTCGGCTTGAGCACGAACGAGTTCGACTCTTGCGTCGACGATTCCGTCATGGCGGGCAAGGTGCAAGGTGACCTCGAGTCCGGCCAGCTGCTGGGAGTTCGCGGTACGCCGACGTTCTTCATCAACGGCGTGCCATACAGCGGTTCCGTCACCGCGGACGCATTCAGCAACGCAATCGAAAGCGCCCTTGCGGCGGCAACGCCGGGGGGCGATTCGATCTTCGACGACGATCCCTTCGAGTGATAACACCTCCGGCGCGACGAAGTGAGCGCGTGTTCGGGCCACGGGTTTCGCCGAGATTAAAGGGCTACCTGCTATTCTCGTGGGTGGCGTTTTTGTTTGTGCGAATCGACACCTCCGGGTGGTTGAACGGGGAGGCATCCCACCGCTAGACTGGTTGTAGGGTCTCAGCAATGATGACGTTTTCCTGGACCAAGCGGCGACTGTCAGAAGGGAGCGGTCGTGAGCATGCCTTCGCGTGTCCCCTCCCTTACGGTCGGGGCTCGGAAAACGCCATCCGGCTGGGACTCCACACTGGTGATTGCTGTTTGGATTTCTGCTGACCGCTTTGCGAGCACCGGAGGTATGGAGAAGCAACAAATCTTGTCGGTCCTTGTCTGCGCCCTTTTGGCGGCGCGGGCCGTTTCGGCTGAGGTCGTTTCAATCGGACCGTGCAAAGACACCTCGCTGTATTCGGAGGTGGACATCCTGAGCAACGGCTCCGGATCGCACTGCTTTGCGGGCAGGGTGAATTTCACGGGTGGCATCCGCCGCGCGCTCCTTGCTTTTGATATTGCCGGGCACGTGCCGGCGGGGGCGACGATTGACTATGTGGTTCTCACGCTGCACGTCTCGCGAACCGGCGCAGGACCGGTGCCCGTGACGCTGCATCGGCTGCTGCTCGATTGGGGCGAAGCCGGTTCCGATGCCGAAGGGCAGGAAGGTGCCGGAACGGTTGCCGAACCCGGCGACGCGACGTGGAGTCACGCAGTCTACGAGACGGTCCCGTGGGGCAACCCGGGAGGGGACTACGTGCCGGTGGTGTCCGCGTCGACGATGATTGGGGGGCTGGGGTTCTGCACATGGCAATCGGGCGGGCTCGTCGCGGACGTGCAGTTCATGCTCGACAACCCGGGGCGCGACTTCGGGTGGGTTGTGGTCGGTGATGAAACGACGAATCGCACGACGAAGCGGTTCGACGCGCGCGAGAACGCGTTTCCGTCGTTTCGCCCGTTGCTCAAGGTCACTTACACGGCATCGACCGGCGCCGGGGCGTGCTGCTTTGCCGATACGAGCTGCGCGAAGTTGCCGCCGGATGACTGCGCCTCGCAGAGTGGCGTTTTTCAAGGTGCGGGCGTTACGTGCACGCTGTCGTTGTGCGTCAAACGCGTCGGCGCGTGCTGCTTCGGGGACGGGAGTTGCGTCGACGCGACGTCGGATTCGTGCGTCACACAGGGCGGCATTTACCAGGGTGAGGGAACCGCTTGTGTGCCGAATCAGTGCCCGCAGGTGACGGGCGCCTGCTGTTTTGCCGACGCCTCGTGCCAGCTTCTGGCGTCCGACGGGTGTGCGGTTGCGGGCGGTGTTTATCAGGGCGACGCGACCGAGTGCGCGCCGAACTTGTGCTCCGTCAAACTCGCCCCCTACGTCGACGCGCTGCCCATCCCCCCGGTGATGCCGCCTCAGAGTGGTGTCGCGGGCGGCGTCGCTCATTACGATATCTCCATGACGCAGTTTCAGCAGCAACTCCATCGTGACCTGCCGCCGACGACGGTCTGGGGCTACAACGGAAGTTACCCGGCCGCGACGATCGAGGCCGGCATGGACCTCCCGATCACCGTGACGTGGATCAACGACCTGCGCGACGAGAGCGGGCAACTGCGGACGGATCACTACCTGCCCGTCGATCTCTGCCCGCACGGTCCGGACCATCTGGGGCCAACACCGCGCGCGGTGGTGCATCTGCACGGAGGACATGTTCCGCCGGAGTTTGACGGTTACCCGGAGGACACGATCCTTCCCGGTGAGAGCGTGACCTACGAATTCCCCAACAATCAACTGCCGACAACGCTCTGGTACCACGACCATGCGCTCGGGATCACGCGTTTGAATGTCATCATGGGCATGGCGGGGTTCTACCTGATTCGCGATCCGTTCGAGGAGAAGCTGGGACTGCCGAGCGGGGAGTTCGAGATTCCGATTGTCATTCAGGACCGCTCGTTCAATGCGGACGGCACGTGGCAGTACCCGGCGGACTGGCAAGACCACTTCTTCGGCGACACGATACTGGTCAACGGCAAGGTCTGGCCATTCCTGGAGGTCAAGCGCGGGCATTACCGCTTCCGGCTTCTGAACGGCTCGAACAGTCGTACGTATCACCTGTCGTTTTCCAACGGGTTGGGTTTTCATCAGATCGGCACGGACGGTGGCTTGCTGCCGGCACCCGTCGCACTGACCGAGGTGACGCTGGGCCCGGCGGAGCGCGCGGACGTGATCATCGATTTCAGCAGCTACCCGGCGGGGACGGAGATTCTGGTGGAGAACGACGCGCCTTCGCCTTTCCCCGGAAGTCCGGGCGTGGGCGTAATCCCGAACATCATGAAGTTCATCGTCACGGACCAGTTGGGCGGGAACACGCCGGTACCGGGGGCGTTGCGTCCGATCGAGACGCTTTCCGAGACCGACTCGGTGCAGTCGCGTGATTTTCTCCTGCGGCAGGCGAGCGACCCTTGCACCGGCAATGTCTGGTTGATCAACGATCTGGTGTGGGACGACATCACGGAGTACCCCGAGTTGGGGACGACGGAAATCTGGCGCTTCGCCAACGGTTCGGGCATCATGCACCCGATGCACATGCACCTGGTGATGTTCCAGGTCCTGGATCGTCAGCCGTTCACGGTGGTGGACGGTGAGATCGTGCCGACGGGGGCTCCGGTTTCGCCGGATGAGAACGAGCAGGGCTGGAAGGACACGGTGAAGGTCAACCCGCTGGAGATCACGCGGGTGATCGCGCGGTTCGATGACTACACCGGCAAGTACGCTTATCACTGCCACATCATCGAGCATGAAGATCACGAGATGATGCGCCAGTTTCAGGTTGTCCTGCACGGCGACTACGACGAAGACTCGGACGTGGATCTCGCGGATTTCGCGCTGTGGACCGACTGCATGACGGGCCCGAATCAATCGCCGTTTCCGGAGGGCTGCCATGCCTTCGATTTCGACTACGACATGGACGTGGATTATTCGGATTTTGGCGCGTTCCAGCGCGCGTTCACGACGGGTGGTCCGTAGGACGGGTCACACCCGCCGCAACCGATTCAGAAGGCGGGTGAAACCCGCCCTACCTTTGGCATGGTACAATCGCCGGTCACACCCCGCGTCATAGATAGGGCGAAAGCAGTTTGACGCAGGAGTTTCGGAACCGCGCGAGCGGCGGCATCGCGCCGACGTGCGTCTCGGTGATGCGCTCGCTGTGATCCACCAACCCGTCCAACCATGACGCCAGCTCGGTCGCGAGTTCGGGATCGTACGCCTCGACGTTGAATTCGAAGTTCAGGCGGAAGCTCCGGCGATCCAGATTGGCGGAGCCGAACAGAAGCCATCGCTCGTCGACGATCATCAGCTTGGTATGCACAAACGGGGGGGGGCGGAGGTGCACCTTGATGCCGTGTTCGAGGATCTGCCCGAGGTACGCGTCGGCCGCCCATCGCATGTACGGCAAGTCGACGAATGACGGCAGGAAAAGACTTACGCTGACGCCGCGCATGGCAGCCATCGACATGGCGGACAATAACGCCTCCGTCGGAACGAAGTAGGGCGACACCACGCGTACACTGCGCTGCGCGGCCGCGAACGCGCCCTGCACGACCCAGTGGATGTTTTCGAAGTCCTCGTCCGGACCGCTGTCGATACCGCGACACAATGCGCCACCGGTTCGTTCGAGGCGCGGAAAGTACGCGTCGCCGGAAAGCGCGTGGTCGGTGGCCATGAACCAATCCTCGACGAAGGCATGCTGCAGCTCGGCGACGACCGGACCGGTCACCTTGAAGTGAAGGTCTTCGGATTCGCCTCGGCGGGTGCGCGAAAGGACGTACCGCTGCGAGATGTTCATGCCGCCGGTGAAGCCGATGCGCCCGTCGATGACGAGGATCTTGCGGTGATTGCGCAGATTCAGACGCACGCGGCCGAAGGGGAATCGCAGCGGAAAAAAAGCCGAGACCTCCGCGCCGGACTTCATCAGGAAACGGCCCATGCGCGAGAAGGTTCTGACGGCGCCGATACCGTCGAGAAGCACGTGAACGCGGACGCCGCGTCGCGCGGCATCGCGGAGCGCATCGGCGAAGTTCCGTCCGACACCGTCCCAGTCGAAGATGTAGCTGGTCAGCGTAACGGTTTCCTTCGCTTGTGCGATGGCGGCGAGCATCTCGGGATAGGCGTTCTCTCCGTTGTGCAGGGGGGTGAGGGTGTTGCCCGCCAGCAGGGGGAGTCGCGTCACTGCGTCGGCCACGTTGCGCAGGGCGGTGAGCGGTCCGATCCGCTCGCGTTCTTCGTCCGATACGATGTGCTCCCTGGCGTGGTCCGGAAGAACGTCGGGCTTGGGGCGTGCGCCGAGGCGCTCGATGGCGCGGCGTTCGATCCGGTTGATGCCGAACGCCCAATACAGCCACGATCCGACAACCGGTAGGGTGAAGCAGACGACGATCCAGAGTACCGCGCTGGTTGGGACTCGCTTGCGCATCACGGCGTGTACCGACGCGATGCAGGCCAGCGACACCCAGAGCACCAGCCAGGTGACACTGAGGAAGTACATCCAGGGGCTGGTTTCCGGCATCGGGCTAATCCCAGGTGCGAACAAGCTTGGACCGTGTGTACGCGATGCGAAACCCCTGCCGCTCGGCGTTGCGCTGCGAACTACTGCCGCACAGGGTGTACATGACAGCGACGTCGCAGCCCGCGTCGGCTCCGACCGCGAGGCTTGCCCGCAGAATCGCCGACTGCACGCCGCGCCCGCGGAAAGCGGGGAGCGTGCTCTGGCCGAAAACTGATGCGACCCGATCGAGCACCGCAACGCTGCCGCCGCCGGCGGGTCGTCCGTCGATGTCGGCCAAGAGGCCGGTAACGCCCTTCAGGCGGCACGAGCACTCGACGATGTCGATCATCTCGGCCGGCGGCTCATCGGTTGAAGCGAAGCCGCTGGTGACGATGCGGGCCCAGTCGTGCAATTGAGTGCCGTCGACGGTTCGTATTCGAATGTGCTTTGTGCAGTTCTCGAATGATTCACCAGCGCCGAGCACACGGTACAGCGCGTTCGAGTGCTCCGTCGTGCGATAGCCGCGCTCCGTCAGCAGAGACAGGAGCGACGGATCGGCAAGCGGGCAGTATTCGATTTGAACGGGCGCGTTCCTTGATCGATAAAACGACTCGAGCGCGTCGATGTCGTCATCGGTCACCGGCCCGTGGAGCCCGACCCCCACCGCCTGCGTGAGCGGTGAGGCGATTCCGGCGAAGAGGGCGCAGCCACCGGCGACCTCCAGCACGGTCGTTTCGTGTTCCGGGTGCTCCCGTGCGAGCAGCCGTGCGCACTCCGTGCAGACGCGGACGTCGATGAATTCGACTCTGCGGGCGAGATCGTGGTCGGCGAAGAGCATGTTGCAGGCATCCTGCCATCAAGACCATTGCGTTTCCAGACGGTGCTGACGCCGTCGAACATACGAGGGCGGCGGCGAGTTGTCTATCGTGCCGGCAGCGGCGAATAAGGGCGACACCTGATCGCCGCGATCTGCCGATAGTCACACATGGCAACGCTCGACTTCGAGGAACACGCGCGGCGGGCGCGAATGTCGCTGGCCGCGGGGCAACCGTACGCGTTTACCCGCGCGGTGACGGTGCTGGCCGAGGCGCAGCCTCAGAGAGCGGAGTGGGTGCTCGGCTATTTGAAAGCGCTCGTCCGACTTGGTTTGAACGAGGCGGCACGCAGGTTCGCCGACCTGTTTTCCAACGATCTCAAGGAACACTCGACCGTCCGGCAGCTCATCCGGGGTGTTGGCGCCGGCGCGCAGGGGCGCGTCGCGTGGACCTCGCGCCGGCGTCGCTTCGAGGCAAACCTGAAGGCGCTGGGTGAGCGCGACAATGTTGCGGCCGACGTCGTGCGTGACGTGTGGGCATCGGCCTCCGAGCGTTTCGAAATGCACCAGTGCGACGACGGCAACATCCAGGTGCGCAAGGCGGCACAGGTTTGGCCGCCGAGGTGGATTCCGTCTCTGGACGATCACCGCGGATTGGCGGGCGAGCGAATCGACGTTTCGCGGCTCGGCATCCTGCCCCCTCCGATCGTGTTCGAAGGCGTGGGACTGGGTTGGGAGATTCTGGAGGCGTATCGAAAAACACAACGCGTCTTCCTTGATGCCTCGTCGGCGATGTACATTGTTGAGCCGCGTGCGGAGGCTATGGGGATCGTGCTGCACCTGCACGACTGGCGGGAGATTCTGCGGGACGAGCGCGTTCGGTGGTTTGTCGGCGACGGCGCGACCGACGGGCTGCGAAACCTGCTGGACAGCGACACGAGCTGGTCACTGACGGATCGATATTGCTTCGCGGGATCGCTTGACGCGACGGCGACCGGTGAACCCAACGAGGTGATGAATTGCGTTGGCGCGCAGCGACAGGCGCGTGCGGAATCGCTGAGAGACGAGATTGCCCATCGCTACGCCGGTCGCGACGCGTCGCACTGGGCGAAGCGATTTGCCGAGTCCATGGACGATGAGGGTCGCGCGACGCGCCGGCCCTTGCGTGTCTTGGGTTTGACGTCGTTGCACACGACGTTCCTGCAATACAGCATGCGCGATTGTTTCGCCGCCCTCGACGGCCTGGGGCACGAGACGCGCTTGCTTATTGAGCCGGATCACCATCGCGTCATGGACCCGGTCGAAACGCTGCGTACGCAGCTCGAGTTCGAACCGGACGTCGTGTTGATTCTGAGTCGCATGCGCGACGAGATGACGTCCCTCATCCATGAGGCCGTTCCGAGTCTGACCTGGGACCAGGACGCGCTGCCGTGGGTGTTCGACGAAAGACGCAATCCGACGCTCGGCTGGAACGACTTTCTCATGGGCTACGCCGCCGTCTCGGCCGAGCGCAGGTTCGGCTGGCCGGCCCATCGACTAGAATACTGCACGCTCGCGGGGAGCGCGAATACGTACTCCCTAGCACCCATGCCGGCGAGCGAACTGAGACCCTATCGATGCGACGTCTCCTACGTCAGCCACGCATCCACCACGGTCGATCAG
>JAJDDR010000147.1 GCA_029260255.1 Phycisphaerae bacterium | reverse complement strand
ATTGAAGCTCCCCCGGCGCAAACCAAACGAAGCCAACACGCGGGCGGTCGATGGGCCGAAATCGCCCGCGGCGGGCGGAAAACGCGGGTTGTGGCGTTGACATGGCGGCTTTGATCGCTAGTATGCCGGGATGCGCTTGATCGTCGCAATCTTGGCGGCATCCGTCTGCCTCGGCAGCGGGGCCGTGCTGGCCGCGCCCGAGCCCGGAGTGGCTCCGAAGAGTTGGGAACTGGAGTTCACCTACCACGATCCCCAGCGGATCGCGCTCACGCTGCCGGGTGACGATCACCCCAGCACGTACTGGTATGTGCTCTACACGGCGACCAACGAGACCGGTGGTGAGGTCGATTTCTTCCCGACCTTCGACATCGTGACGGATGGATTGAAGACGATCGAGGCCGGGTACGACATCAGCCCGTCGGCGAACGACGCGATCCGAACGCGCCACAAGAAGGCCTATCCGTTCAGCGTCGATCCCATGAAGATGTACGGTCCGCTGCTGCGCGGGGAGGACAACGCCCGGACGTCGATCATCGTGTTCCGCGAGTTCGACGATGAAACGGATTCGTTCACGCTCTACGTCGGCGGCTTGTCCGGCGAGGTGGTCAAGATCGTCAATCCGC
The DNA here is from genome assembly GCA_029260255.1 of Phycisphaerae bacterium. Lineage (GTDB taxonomy): Bacteria > Planctomycetota > Phycisphaerae > UBA1845 > UBA1845 > OFTM285. Next base: position 15,704 of record JAJDDR010000147.1, on the reverse strand, counting down.
GTTACGACCGCGGTCGGCCGGAGTCGGAAGATAACCCGATGTTCTTCTTTGTTCGTAAGACGTTGGCGATTCACTACGACATCCCCGGCGATTTCCGGACGCGGCTGGAGGCCACTCCGGTCAGAACCAAACAAGAGTGGGTCATGCGTTAGCACACGCCCGCGCCGCAGAGGCCTTCCCGTGCGGGATGAGGCCGGTGGCTCGGGTATCGGAGAATAGCTCAGATGGCACATAAGAAAGGGCAAGGCTCAACCCGCAACGGGCGCGACAGCAACCCGCAGTTTCGGGGCGTCAAGCGCTACGGCGGCGAGTCGGTAACCACGGGCACGATCATCATCAGGCAGTGCGGTACGCCTTTCCTGCCCGGCAAGTTTGTCGGGCGCGGGCGGGACGACACGCTGTTCGCACTGCGCGACGGCTTCGTCAAGTTCCAGGGACGCCGCGTGCACGTCATGACCGCGGACCAGAACTGACGGACGCGGGTCGGCTCCGCCCGGCGTGATCGCGCCGTTCGGTACGTCGGCCTCGTGGCATCGGATGGAAATACGCGCGAGGGAGGCACCAATCGCCTCCCTCATTTTTCGTCGCTCATGTTCGTCGATCAAGCTGAAATCCGTGTGCGTGGCGGGAACGGCGGTTCCGGTTGCGTGGCCTTCAACCGCGAACGGTTCCGGCCAAAGGGCGGACCGTCCGGCGGCAACGGCGGGCGGGGCGGCAACGTGTACGTGGTCGCGACCGAGGGCGTCGACACGCTCCTCGACTTCGCCGGCAAGCATCACTGGTACGCCGAGAACGGTCGGCCGGGCGAAGGTGCCCAGTGTGCCGGGCACAACGGTGCCGACGTGCTCATCGAGTTGCCCCCGGGCACGCTGATCTACGATCGTGACACCGGGGTTCTGTTGAAGGACCTCACCAAGATCGGGGAGCGCGTGTGCATTGCATCCGGCGGCGGAGGCGGGCGCGGCAACAAGTCGTTCGCCACCCCGACGCACCAGACGCCGATCGAGAACGAGCCCGGCGAGCCCGGAGAGGAGCGCGCACTCCGGCTCGAACTGAAGCTCATCGCCGACATCGGGCTGGTCGGCTTGCCGAACGCGGGCAAGAGCACGCTTCTGTCCGCCGTGTCCAAGGCGACTCCGAAGATCGCCCCGTACCCGTTCACCACACTCGCGCCGCAACTGGGCATCGCGGAGTTGAGCGGGTTCCGGCGTCTGGTGCTCGCGGACATTCCCGGTCTGATCGAAGGCGCGCACGAGGGGCAGGGGCTCGGCGATGAGTTCCTCAAGCACATCGAACGCACCCGTGTCATCGTACACATGGTCGACGTCATGCCGTTCGACGGCGCGCCGCCCGCGATCGAGGCGTACCGGACCATTCGGAGTGAGTTGACCAAGTTCAGTTCGACGCTCGCCGACAAGCGTGAACTCATCGTGGCCAACAAGGTCGATCTGGACCCCGGCGGCGAAGCGCTGAGCGAGTTTCGGGAACAGTTGGGCCGGGAAGTTATACCAATCAGCGCCGCGACCCGCGCCGGGTTGGCGGAGCTGGCGGAGCGCATGTGGAGCCTCGTAGAACGCGAACGGCCGGCAAAGACGGAAGCGCCGCGCCCGGAGCGCGTCCCGCCGCACCTGGGAAACGCATCATGATCGCCCCCAAGGACAATACGATCTCGACGCCATCACGTCTCGCGGTCGTCGAAATCGGCAACTCGTCCATCACGGCCGGTCTTTGGTCCGGCGACCGCGTGCAAGAGCGACAGGTGTTCGCGCTCGGCGCGCTTGAAGAGCTCGGCGCTGCACTCAAGGCGTTTGCCGCCGAGGGCGAGGGCGGGTTTCTGTCGGGCGTAGCGATCGCGTCGGTGGTGCCCGAGACACTGGCGCGCCTCTGCGCGTGGATCGAGGACGAACTCACGCTCGAGCCGCTGGTTGTCGGCGATCAGATTCCGTTGCCCATTCACGCAGCCTTGGACGCTCCGGAAGCGGTCGGCGTGGATCGCGTATGCAACGCGGCGGCCGCGTACGACAAGAACAAGCAGTCCTGCGTCGTCGTTGACTGCGGCAGTGCGATTACGGTTGACGTGGTCGACGACGAGGGGTGCTTCATCGGTGGCGCGATCTATCCGGGTCTGCGCATGCAGGCCCGCGCGCTGCACGAGCACACCGCGCTTCTGCCCGAAGTCACGCCGGGCGCGCCCGACGCCGCAATCGGTGAGGATACCGAGAGCGCGATCCGAACCGGTCTCTATCACGGAACGGCCGGCGCGATTCGCGGCATCATCGAGGCCTACGCAACGCAACTCGGGCGCTGGCCGGTGGTCATCGGCACGGGCGGTGACATCGAGCTGATCGCCCGAGAGTGCGACATCTTCGACGCCCTTGTCCAGGACCTCTGCCTGATCGGCGTCGGTCTGGCCTACGACCGCCGGCTGAATCAAGCCGTTTCGCTGTAGGCCGACGTTTCCCATATTGCAATCGACGATGCAGTTGAGCGTCCGATGGAGGTCCGCTCAAGGACTCCCGCATTGGATTACCGAGACAACCGCACTTTCGGAGGTTGCGTCGTCGCATGAGTTGCTCGCCGCAACATAGTAGACGCCGGCATCTCGTGCTGAAGCTTCCGTGATGACGAAGAAGGGCGCCGTGGCCGCGGCGATCGGGCTACCGTCTTTGAACCACTGATACAAGGGAAGCCCAGTCGCGTTGACGAACATGAAGTGGCTCTGGCCTTCGCACAGCGTAGCATCTTGGGGCTGAAGGGTAAACTCTGGCAGAGCGCTTGAAACGAGGAATTCCGCGGCGTTCGACGTAGTCACACCGCCACACGCGGACGTCACGCGACAGTCGTAGGACCCTGTGTCTTCAACCTCGGGTTCGTCGATGGCGAGCGAGGTATCCGTCGCGCCGGGGATATCCTCTCCGTCGTGACGCCACTGATAGCTCAACAAGACGCCGCCCGCCCGCACCTCGAAGACCACGCTTTCGCCGGCGCAGACGTCCTGATCGTAGGGATTCTGCATGATGGTCACGGCGCAGCCGCCCTCGGCGATCTGGAACAGGCCATGGTCGGCCCAATCGACGTCGTCGTCGCGGTCGGCGTCGAAGTACGCACAGCCCTGCGCCACGCCGCCTCCGGGACCGCTCTCGCATTCCAGGAACGCCTGAAACGCGAACACGGGCGGACACTCATCCGGCACTCCGTCCATGTTGTCGTCGGTCGACACGCCGGAGGCGAGGTCGCATTCGTCGAGGACCTCATTCGCGTTGCAGTCCGCGCTCGTTCCGTCCGCCAGTTCACATTCGTCCGGACGCTCGTTGCCGTTGCAGTCGTCGCTGGTGCCGTCGGCGACGTCGCAAATATCGAGGAACCCGTTTTCGTTGCAGTCATCCTCCGAAACGGGGTTCTCGCACGCGTCGGCGCCGACGCCCACGACGAAGAGGCCACTACCGGAGGCAAGCGGAATCGGCGCAATATCCGCATCCGCAAAATACCCGGGATTCGTCCTCTCAGGCCACGCGCCCGCTTCTGTTCCATGAACGGTCATGGTGCTCAGCAGGAGACCCTCCAGCGGCACGGGTTCGCCAAAGTAAAGGGCCAGCGCGGGATTTGGCAGGCTGTTTTCGGCCAACCCCTCATTCGGATTCTGAAATGGCTCGTCCCAGCGATGGTCGCTGAGAACAATCCCTCCGTTGGTCACGACGCCGTTGTCAGCTTCGCCCTCGTAGTCAAACCCGACTAAGGCGAGCGTCGTCTCGACGCCGTCCGTGGGTGTCAACCAGACCTCGATCGTGGCTGAGCATCCGACGCACAGATCGATGCTCGGATCGTCCGGCGTCAGGTCATCGTAACATTCGTAGGTAATAACCGCCTCGCCCAGGGAGATGCCCGACAGCACACCCACAGCGACCACCAGATGCCAACATCGCCTCGTCATGTGATAATCTCCGAAGGGGCTCGCCGGTTCGATCGCAGCCCGAGCGATCGAGCGGTATTCTGCGGGCGAAGCGTATTATGCCAGCTGCTCGACATCGACCGCAACCGTCGATGCAGCCAATTTGTCGCAATCGTATCAATTGATGAGGTGACCTGACGGGAGCGAAAAGCCCGCAGCGCCGGCAGAGACAGTGTTCGCTGCCCCTGACGGAGCATGACGCGCGCAAGAAAGGCCGCCCCATGGGGCGGCCTGGGAGGTTACGACAATGTACGTGGGGCGGACGGAGCGTCCGCCCCACGCGTCTTGAAGTCTGGTTCTAGCGAACGCCCGCGGACGAACGCTGCGCGACGACGATCACCGCCGGCTTCGTACCGGTCACCTCGACCTGATCCGTGTAGGACGAGACGAGGAAGGTCTGATCGCCGCTCGGTTGATCGTGCAGCACATCGATCACGAACGCGCCGACCGCGTCGGCCGACACGCGATAGGTGAACGTAGCCATGTACGCCTTGCCCGGCGTCTTGATCCCGGTGCCGTCGATACCGGCGATCATCTGGCCCTTATCCACGTTGAACGCATCGAACGGTCCTTGCTGCCCGGCGAACACGAAGTCACCGCGTTCCTCGACGCGGATGTTCACGAGTTCGACCTGACCGCGACGACCACCACTGGCTGCCAGATGCAACTGGTAACTCTGCAGGTTGGCCACCGGGTCGCTGGTGAACACGCGGACCTCGATCTGCTCACCCGGACGCGCCGCACGCCGATCCGCCTGAACCGTCAGACCGGTCCACCCGACAACCGCGGTCGGTCGCTCGGGCGCCGGACCGGGCGGACAGGTGCAGGTGTTCGTACCGGCGAAGCAGGTCAACGCATGGTTGGCGTCGTGGATGTTGCAGAAGCCATCAGGCGGGCATGCCCCGAACGCGCCACCGGCGTCGATATTCAGGGAGCTGCAACCATTCGTACCGCTGAAGCACCTCAAGGCGTGGTTGCGGTCGTGAATGTTGCAGAACCCGTCGACGGGGCAGGCCCCGAACGCGCCACCCATGTCGGACGGCACCGCCAGTACAACGTTGTTGCACGTACCGTTCGGCGGATTGACACACTCGTACCACACGCAGACGTCGTCGGTGATGAGATCACCGTCGGTGTCGCCGCAGTCGTACTTGTCGTTGCAACCCGTCGGATCGGGCACGCAATCGCAACACATGTCGATCGTGCCGTCGGCGTTGACGACGGCCGACTCGCGGCAACTCTCACCGACTGGACAGCCGCCGACGCACTGCGGCACCCCGCCCGTCTGCATGCGAATCGTGGCCTGCGTCGTTCCGGCCATCCCGGCCAGCGGGCTTGGACTCGGACATCCCACAAACTGGATTTCGTAGGCGACGTCGAAGAAGCTGTCCACCGCGAAATTGCCACTTGGCAGCCTGGTCAGCGTCGTGTGGCCCGGGCTCGGCAAGCCGAAGTCCGTTCCACCCCGGACGCGGAATGTGCAGAAGTCCGGATCACCGAACAGTTCACCCTGAAGCCTGAACATGTCGGTGTCGAAGTCTTGCACCGGATCACCCGGATTCCGCAGACCGGTATGAACCTCCGCGAACACGAACACGCTGAGATCCCGATGGAACCCGGGCGGCAGGCCCGTTCCGACGCTGTCGATGCTCAGATCGAGGGACGAGCCGAAGCAGTCGACGTTCCCGCCGAGCGACCCGCCGGACGCCTCACAGTCGAGCGGCGGAATCGGTACCGAGCATATCCCGCCGCCCTTCTCGCAGAGGAACCTGCTGTGGATGGGCGCCAGCACCAGTGTGGTGCCGGCGGGCAGGCCGTCGACGATCACGTGAACTTCTTCCGGACTGAGGTAGGCGCAGCCGTCCGGAGGCAATGTTACGGTCCCGGAGCCGTTGTCTACCACGACGCACGGGTCGCCGGGGACGCCTTCGGGCACCGGTCCTCCGACAGGTCCGATGACCTCCACGTGACACTCGTCGATCCTGCGGCAGTCGCAGTCGGTGATCACGCTCTGACCCGTGATCGGATCGAAGTTGACGCAGCGCGGCTGGCACTCGTCAGCCACCGGCGGTACCACGTCCGGACAGATGACCGGCTCACAAGCCGAGCCATTGGCGTTCGGTTCGCACGGCGGCAGCACGCAGTCGACATTGGTGCAGTCAGAGCCGACGCCTTGCGGCACGCCGCCCCTGAGCGTGCAGCACGTGCTTTCGATGTTGATGCACGCGCCGGTAGTCGGCAGGCAGCAGGCCTCGACGGCACCGCAAACGGAGTTGTCTCCCGCGTACTGACCGCCCGCCGCGATGCACGCGAGTTGTGTCATCACCTGACACGGAGCGGTCGCCAAGCAGCATGCGCCGGTCGGTTCGGGCACGCAATCGCAGCACACGTCGATCGTGCCGTCGAGCAGGACCACCTCGGTCTGCTCGCAGATCGTACCTGCCGGGCAGCTACCGGCGCACCCCGGCGGGCCGGTGGTCGACATCCGAAGCGTAGCGGTCGTCGAGCCCGTAAGCCCTGCGATCTGCGTGCTGGTACCGGCGCCAATAAAGTCGATCCGGTAGGAGACGTCGAAGAAGCTGTCCACCTGCCAGTTGCCACCCGGAGGACCGAGACGCGTTAGCGTCGTATGGCCCGGGCTGGGCAGGCTGAAGTCGGTACCTGCAACGATATGCAACTCGGCGAAGTCGGGATCACCGAACAAGTGCCCTTCCAGGTGGAACATGTCCGTATCGAAGTCCTGCAACGCATCGCCCGGCGTCCGCACCGCGGTGTCCACCGAGCACAAGACCTGTGGTATCAGCAGGTCACGGTGCAGGAGAACTGTGCTTGTCGTGGTGTCGACGAAGTCTACACTCAGAGCGAGCGTGGACTCGAAGCAGTCCCGATTGCCACCCAGGTTACCACCCGCGTCCTCGCAAAGACCCGACGGCGGGCACCACGGGAACGGATCGGTGCCGGGCTGGGTGCTGCAAGCAATGTCCTTGTGAATGCCGGCCAGCTGGATCTCCACGCCCGCCGGTAGACCGTCGATGATCTGGTGGACCTCTTCGGGACTGAGATACTCGCAGCCTGCAGGAGGCAGCGAAACCGTGCCGCCACCGTTGTCGACCACGACACATGGGTCGCCCGGCCCGACGACACCCAGAGGCGCCGGTCCGCCGGGATCCTGCACCACGTTCACCCAGCAAGTCTGGTTGAAGTCGCGGCAGTCGCAATCGGTAATCGTTGAGGCACCGGTCAGCGGATCAAAGTTCACGCAACGCGGCATGCAATGCTCTTCTGGCACGGGCGAGCACGCGATCGGATCGCAAGCCGTTCCGGCGGCGTTTGGCAGGCAGGTGATCTCGCACACGTCGGCCACCCCGTTCATGTCCGCGTCGGCGCACGTTGATCCGACGCCCTGGAACGTCCCCAGGAGTTCGTCGCAACAGATTCCGTCCACCTCGACGCACGAACTGCCGGCGATCCCGAAGCAGCACGCCCCGGTTCCCTGACAGAGGCTACCGTCGCCGTGGTATGTACCGGCGAAGACCGTGGCGCACTCAGCGGCCGTTGCTTGGACGCAGCTCTCATTGGTGCCGTCTGCGTCAGCATCGAAGCAGCACGCGCCGGTCAGCGGTGTCGTGCACCGGCAGGTGATCACATCACCGGCCCCGAAGACGGGGTTGGTCACCGAGGCGGTGTCAACACCGATCGACCCGCCGTTCACGTGGATGAAGCAGTTACCCGGCGGATTCGGCGCGGGACAGCCGCCGGGGCACGCAATGGCCTGCCCGCCGGCGATGATGTCAACCGGGCCGCACTTGTTTCCGGGCGTGATGCAGTCGCAAGTGTTCGCTTCAAACTGCAGTCCGCCGCCCGGGCCGACGCCGATGGTCACATCGATCGGCCGGCACTGGTCGTCCGCTGAGCTCTGGCAGTCCAACATCTGCAGGGCTGCGCAGGGATCGATCGCCGGATCGCCCACCAGCGGGCAGAGCAACGGCGGGGGCGTGACGTTGTGGATGACCGAAGGCGGAACATCCTTCGAGATCGCCTGAACGGGCACCACGCTTTGCGGGTTCCCGGGAGCGCCGATGTCCTCGTGCTCGATGCCGGTCGTCATCGTGGCGCCGGCCGGCACGGCGATGCCGAGGACCGGATCGACGTTGTGCGTGAAGGGACCGCCGAGGTTGAGTTCCAGCGGCGTGGCGCCCACATCGGAGCACAGGTCCAGAACCCGCTGAGCGCCGTCCAAAACCCTCGTGAACGTGATCACTGGGCAGATTTGGACGGCGGCCGTGAAGGTGCCGCCGTTCGGGTGGTCCTTGAGCGCGCTGAACGATCCCAGCGACACTCCGTCCTTGCCACTCGAACCGATGTTGGAGACCCTCAGTTCCCACTGCTCGGTCGGGCCTGTCGGGCCGTAGGTCACGGTGACTGGGGCGCTCGATCGCAGGTCCAATGCAACGATCTCGATAGCGACCGTCCCACTGGCGCCGGCGGGGTCGGCTGGCAGGACCGGGTCGCCGCTGCGCTGCAGCCTCACCGAAGGTCCGCCGGGTGTACCTTCCATGGCAACCGGCTGATCGAACGGATCGGATCCGGGGTCGAAGAAGTCGGCCGGGATCGGCGGGACGGCCAAACCGCCGCCGAAATCGACCACCGTCGGGTCGACCGTGATGTGATCATCCGGCGGTGGACCGGTGCCGTCACACCCACACGTGAGAATGGTGTCTGGCGGGAACATGAAGGCGGAAACCGACGGCACGCCCTGGGAAAGCGGACCCTGTCCGTCGTTCACGTCCGCGAAGATAACGCAGTTGCCCGGCGGGTTTGGGCTGGGGCAACCGCCGGGGCAAGAGACGATGTCGCCAGCCGGATCGACGTCGATCGGACCGCACTTGTCGCCAAGGGTGTAACAGTCGCACACCAGCGCGCCCACGCCACCCGGCGGGAGAGGCTGCACCACAACGGCGCTGGGACGACAGAAGTCGGCGGCGGTCCCGTTCTGGCAAGCGGTCGGCAGCGCGGCGCACAAGTCGTTCGTCGGGTCGAGTGGAGGACATGCCTGCCCGCCGCCGCAGGGCGTGTTCGCACAGTTCGTGCCGAGTCCCTGTGGGATGCCGCCCCACAGCAAGACGCAGTCGAGAGGCTCGACGTCGACGCAAGTATTGTTCTGCAAACAACAAGCTTCCGTCAGCACGGGGAAACCGCCCGGACCCGGTTGCTTTTCCGGGTTCGGCGGGTAGACACCGTGCGCGGCCAGCAGTGCCTGCTCGGGCGTCAGCCTGGGCTTCTCGAAAGTGCCGGGTCCGCCGAGGCAATCGATGCAGTCAAATGACCACAACCCGGGGAAGAAGTCCGACACGGGGAGGTTGATACTGTTCCATGCCGCCCCCGTGCAGAGGTCGAGGATGGGCACGCCGGGGTTGAGCCTGTCGAGCCCAAGGCCGGGATCAAAGTGCGACCACCACCCGCTCGAACCCATGTTCAGCGAGTGCGGCATCGCGGCAGGCCCCCCGCCGGCCGGCTCGGTGAAGGTGAGCTGGGCGTTGACCGGGAGCGACGATGTGTAACTGCCGCCGTTCTGGCACTCGTGATTGATGGTCATGCTGCCGGGCGTTTGCGGGTTGCCGTCGAGGCAGACGCGCAGATCCCAGAGTTGCGGATTCGCACCGCCGAAGGTCACTTGCACCGGACTGCAACTGACCAAGCTGAGCGCGATGATCTCGATGGACACCGTTTCGGAACTACCGCACGCGAAGGCGGCTGACGTGCCGCCGCGCCGGACGATCGTGTCAAGGCCCGACAAAGGCGTCTGCGGGATTATGATCTGACTTGGGTCACCGCCGAGCATGATTTGCCCGGAGAACGGGTCCGAGCCCGGGGCGAAGAAACCGGCCGGAATCGGGTTCGCGGAAAAGTCGACGTACGCTCCGCCGCCGCACGGTGTGCCCCAGATGTCATCACCTGGATTGATGGGTCCTGATGCTGACGCGTCGGGCGGCGCGAACGCGACCGCTGCCGTACACAGGCAGCACGCCTTCACAATGAACGAGTTTGGATGCTTGGATCTTTCTGACATGGCTCACTCCTTAAAAACCAGCGACTCCGCACGACCGGGAAAATCGAGGGCGTAACATCGTCGCGGGGAGCGATACGGCGGGTGTTTTTCGTCCGTAATGAATCTGCACCTTGGGCGCAAACCCCTTACGGCTGAGGAACTCGATTGGTGTGCCCCAAGCGGAAACAATCCTGCGCAGCCGACAACCACGTCTAAGACGTGGACCGCCGAAGGCGCACCACCCCAGTCCGGCCGCCGGTATCGGTACGCGACGCACACTCGAACGCAGCAGCAAGCCAATGGCCACTGGTCGGGTGGCCCGTGCGGACACGGTGCGGCTATACTGCTGGCCCGGATACCAAGCCGCTAGCATAACCGCTCCGGCCTACCCAGCACAACTGCAAAAAAACAAGAAAATCGGCTACGGCCGAAAATCACGCCCGTCGCGCCCCGGTGGAGGCGTTTTCCACAAGTCGGCGTTCCCGGGTTCTTGCACACCGGCAGTAACGAGTGCTCGCGGATGGAATGATTGTATCTCCTGTATCGCACGCATGGTTCTTAACGTATTTCTCGATTGTGGTGTTTTGAGGGGTCGGTTGGCGGTGACCCTGTCGCACACTAAGATCCTCGCTGATATGGCCGCGAAGGCACCGCGGGGACACGGCTTGTGACGTTTTTGCATCGGTACGCAGTTCGGAATCCACGGACGATCCTGCTCGGGGCGTTTTGCGTCGTCGCGCTGCTTGCGCCGGGCGTGACGCGTCTGAAGCTGCGAACGGACGGGCATGCGCTGGTCCCGGAGGGCAATCCGCAGGTTCTCTTCGATCGGACGGTTCGGCAGAAGTTCGGAACCGAGGACTTGATCGTCGTTCTGGTGGAATCATCGGACCCGGACGGCGTGTTCAACACCGATACGCTGCGTCTGATCCGGGACCTGACCGTCGACTTCCAGGCGCTGGAAGGCGTTCCCGCTCACTTTGTGTCCAGTCTGGCGACGGAGCACAGTCACCGAGTTCGATCGGGCACGCTGAACTTCCGCCGGTTTCTCGAACCGCTGCCCGACTCGCCTCAGCAACTCGCCACTCTGCGAAGCGACCTCGAGAAGATCGCGCTGCACACGGGCACCGCCATCTCGTTCGACGGGAATGCGGCGGGCATCTTCGTGGGCATACCGGCCGGTACCGATCGGACAGGGCTCTACCGACGGGTGTGCGAGGTCATCGCGGCGCGGGACAACTGCGGCAACGACGTTCACGTCATCGGCGCCGTCGTCGCGGAAGCGCTTCTCGGAACGCATATCCTCGAGGACCTGGGCGTGCCGCGCGCCCTGCTGGGTCTGGGACCCGCGATAGGTGAACCGGAGCGCGGGCTTCACTGGCCGGAGTCGCTTTACGACTTCCGCGTGATGGTCGGGCGACATGTCGGTCTGGTACCAATCGCGATTCTGATCATGACGGCGGTGTTTGCGTTGGCCTTTCGCAGCCCGACTGCGGCAATGCTCCCGTTGATGGAGGTGGGCGCATGCTTGGTGAGCGTGTTCGGTCTGATGGGCTGGCTCGGTGTGCCGATCTATCTCACCATCGCGGTCATGCCGGTGATCCTGACGGCGATGGGCGTCGCGGACGAGGTCCACGTATTCACGCACTACATGCACGCGCTGAGGGAGCGCGGCGGCGAACATCACGTCGATGCGTTGTCTGAAGCGATGGACGACATGTGGTTGCCGGTCGTCAAGACGTCCGTGACGACGGCGGTCGCGTTTCTGTCGTTCGCGTTGTCACCGCTGGGTCCGGTGCAGGCATTCGGCGTGTTCACGTCGATCGGCATCGTGTTTTGCATGTTGTGGTCGCTGACGGTCATCCCGGCGATGCTCGTGTTGACAAAACCGAGTCGGTTCCACCGTCCGTCTCGCGCGACGGACGCAACCGGACACGCCGCGACGGGCGGCGGCTTTTTTGGCGGGCTCGCCGCGTTGCTGCGGCGTTACCGATACGTGGTCATCGCCATGGCGCTGATCGTCGTGGCGGTCACGCCGTACGGGATCTCGCGGGTCAACGTGCAGGACAGCTGGATCGACGGATTCGCCGCGGACAGCGCGTTTGCCAAGGCGACGAACCGCTTCAACGAGCAGTTTTTGGGCATGCACGTCCTGCTCGTCCAGGTCGACACGGAGCATCGAATCTACGAGGGCGAACTGACGCCGGGCGCCGTCGACCACCACACCATCAAGCTGCCCGCGCACCTCATCGAGAGGACCGAAGACCTCGTTGGGCACTGGATCGTTCTGCACCGTGCCTCGGAAGAGGACAAGCCCGAAACACAGACCATGCCTCGACGCGCGCGCGACTGGCGGGCGCGCATCGAGCGCTGGACTCGTGAGGGAGACGCGATCGTGGTGGTTCCGGAGCGGCGTCGCGGTTCGCCGCTGATCTCGCTGCGACCCGAGCGCGGCGAAGTAATCCACTTTGAAATTCCGATCGAGCCGCTCAACGAGCCGTCGGTCCTCCGGCGTATCGGAGCGTTGGAATCGTTCATCGCGGATCAGCGCGATCTCACCGTGGGCGGCGTGATCGGTACGACATCGTACCTCTCCACGGCGAACTACATGGCCCGTGGACTTCGCGAGGATTCGCGCGTGGTCCCGGGCAACCCGGATCGGGTCGAGTGGGTTTGGGGCCAATACAAGCGCATTCGCGGCGAGGATCGCTTGCGGCAGGTGGTCGACGAAACTCACTCGAGTTCCCTATTGACCGTATTCCTGAAGAACGCCAACTTTGTCGACGTCGAGAAACTGCTGACAACGATCCGGGACTACGAGGCGGAACATCTCGAGCCGCACGGCATCTCGCTTGGATTCGCCGGTGACGTAGCCGTCAGCCAGACCATGATCGGCGCCATCGTGGACACGCAGGTCCGATCGCTCGTAGTGTCACTAGTCGGCATTCTGTTGCTGACCGCCTTTCTGGGGCGTTCCCTCGGTTGGGGCGTGTTGTGCGTCCTGCCATGCGTGATCGCGGTCATGGTGAACTTCGCGGCGATGGGCTGGACCGGGATGCCGCTCGGGGTGGCTACGTCCATGTTCGCCGGGATGACGCTGGGTATCGGCGTCGATTTCGCGATTCACCTGCTCGAGCGCTACCGCGCGGCACGACGCAAGGGACGGGACGCGAACGCCGCCGTCGCCGACGCGCTCGCCGCGACCGGACCGGCGGTGTGCATCGATGCGATCGCCGTCGCCTCGGGCTTCGGCGTGCTCACGCTCTCACAGGTGCCGGCCAACGCCCGGCTGGGTTCGCTGCTCGTGTTGAGTATTCTGGGGTGTCTCGTCGCGACACTTCTCGTGTTGCCCGCGTTGCTCTTCGCGTTTCGGCTCGGCCGCGGCGCCGTCACGGATGATCCATCGGATCATCCGGCATGATGGGCTATGATTCAGCGTTCTCGCCGCGTCGCCACCAGCAGAGGCTCAATAGCGCGAACAGCAGGTCGGCGTGTTCACCGCGCCGGGCACAATGGTCGTCATACGTTCGCCGGACGGCGTCGTAGTCGAGCAGTCCGAACGACTCCACCACGTCGCGCGTCACCGTGTCGCAGAACATCTCACGCAACTCGTGACGCAGAAACTCGCCCACGGGAACCTCAAACCCGACTTTGCTGCGCGAGAGCACCGCGTCGGGCAGCACGCCTCTGTAGGCGTCCTTGAGAATCGACTTGCCGTCCCCGCCGTCGATCTTCATCGAAGACGGCAGCGTCGTTGCGGCCGCGACCACTTCGGAATCGAGGAACGGCACGCGCACCTCGAGCGAATGGTACATGCTGGCCAGATCGACTTTGTGCAGCATATCGCACGGAAGCCCGACCTGAAGATCGAACAGCAGGATCCGATTCAGCGGGTCCGACGCGTCGCAACCGGCGGTCAATTGCAACAGGACGTCGAGAAACGGATCGTCGTCGTTATCTCTCAGAATGTCTCTGGCATCGGGCGCGAGTATCTGGGACCACGCGAGGTGCCGGCGCAGCGGGTCGGCATGACCGGCACGCAGGAGCTTGCGGAACTGCCGCGCCCGGTTTCCCAAGAGCGAGGTCCGCGAGACGGACGAGCGCTTCATCAGTCGTTCGATGAGCCCGACGCGCACAAGCCGCGGCAGGCGCCGGTAGCGATCCAACATCCCGTGCGCGAGATAACGCCAGTAGCCGCCAAACAACTCATCCCCACCGTCGCCCGACAGACTGACCGTTACGTGTCGACGCGCGAACTGCGACACAATCGCCGTCGGCAGAACCGAACTGTCGAAGAACGGCTCACCGAGATGATCCAGCATCGACGGTAGCACGGCCAGCACATCGTCGAACCGGCACTTCAGTTCGTAGTGCTCGGTGCCGAATCGCTCGGCGACTTCGCGGGCGTAGCGCGTCTCGTCGTAGGCGTGGTCCTCGGCCCATCCGACCGAAAACGTCTTCACCGGTCCGCTGGTCAGTTCCGCGAGATGCGCCACGATGATCGACGAATCCAATCCGCCCGAGAGAAACGCACCGATCGGCACGTCCGCGACGCGTCGGCGTGCCACCGATTCAAACAGCGCCCTGCGTACGCGCGCCGCGGCCTCCTGACGATCGGGCACCGCGCCGCCGTCGGGCCGCGCCGGCGGTTCGTAATACCGCACCGTGCTCCCGACCGCCGACGGTCCAAACGGTAGAAAGGTCGCCGGCGGCAACCGCCGCGCCGCGGAGTAGATGGTACCCGGGTGGCAGACGTAGCCGAACCGCATGTACTGCTGCAGTCCGGACCGATCAACGTCTCTCGGCCAGCGACCCAGCCCGCGTAGCGCCCGCATCTCGCTGGCGAACATCAGCTTCCGATCGTGCTCCACCCAAACAAGCGGTTTGATTCCGAAACGGTCACGAGCCAGGAACCCCTCACCGCGCTGACGGTCGAAGAACGCCAACGCCCACATGCCGTTGAACCGCTCCAGCGCTCGCGGTCCCCACCGCATGCACGCGAGCAGTGCCATTTCCGTGTCACTTCGCGTGGTGGGGCGCACGCCTTCGATCGCGAGCTCGTCTCGAAGATCGCGGTAGTTGTAGATCAGACCGTTGAAGACGATCGCGAAACGCCCGTCACCCCGGACCATCGGTTGATGCCCCCCCGGGGTCGGATCGATGATCGCCAGACGCGTCGCCGAAATCCCGACCGATTGACCGGACCGTGTGTCGATCCACGTCCCCGCATCGTCCGGGCCGCGGTGACGCATCGTGTCACAGGATTCCGTGAGCAGCGTGCGCTCGATCGGACGACCCGCGAAGTCGACGATGCCCGCGATGCCGCACATGGACTAGGGTGACCGCTCGAGCGGCGCCACCGTGCGCGGCAGCGGTTCGCCCAGGGATGTCAGTTGGTCGGCCACGCCCGGCTCGAACGGGTTCAGCCGGTACGCCGCCTTCAAATGGTGAATCGCCATCGCCCGGTTGTCGCGCCGCAGCAGGAACTCACCGATCGCCGCATGGGCCATCGCGCTGTCGCGTTCCATCGCCACGGCCTGCCGGTAGCGCAAGAGGGCGCCGTCGTAGTCGCCCCGCTCTTCGAGTTCGCGCGCGAGAAAGACCTGCTCCCGCGCCCGCGGACCGACGAACGCCGTGGCCCACTCGGCGTCGCCCAGCGCGGCTTCCGAGAGACCTTTCAATTCCAGAGCCTCGTTCTTGGACACCAGC
>JAJDDR010000146.1 GCA_029260255.1 Phycisphaerae bacterium | reverse complement strand
CATATCTGCTATTCGCGATCAGAGGGTGGGGAGAACCATATCCAGGGCGCTTCGCGCGAGGGGAGAGAACCACATCCAGCGCTTATGCGCCAGGAGAACCAGAACCCCTGCTACGCCCTAAACCGCCAGAAACCCGCGCCTCTCAACCGCCGCTGACAGCGCATGACATCCGCGAGATACAGGTCCACGCGTGATTCGGTTGCACCGAAAAACGCCGTTTTCTCGTTGGAAGTGTGTAGGATCTGTGCGAATCACGTTGGGCCATTGTCGTGCCTCCCATCGCGCGGCGCATGGCGCGACGCGGGGTTCAGTCATACATATAACTACAGGGGTGATCCGCGCAAATCGGTTGAAATCGCGATCAGGCGGTTTCGGGGGCGTGAGCGGGGGCGAGACGTGCCAACCATCGGGCTGCGGCAGTCGCCCGATAATCACGGTTGCCCGTCGCGCGGGAGGCCCGACGGATGCACTTCGCAACTCCGTCGGCTGACGATCCGAAGGAAACTCGAGGTAGCATCTTCCACGGTCTCAAGGAGAATCCGCATGCGCCGACGTCGCAAAACGCTCTTCACCGCATTGGCTCTTGGCTGCTCGCTGTGGCCGGGCTGTTCTTCTTTGGAAACGGGCGATTCGGAATTCGATGACGGTGGGAGCATTCAGGACGACGGCAGCGTACCCGCGGGACCCCATGACGACGGTCAATCCACGGGTTTCGACGCGACGGGATCGGGTACGTTCCCGAAGCGACTCAGTGTACGCGGCAAAGACATCGTCGATGATACCGGCAACGCCGTTGTCCTTCGCGGTGTGAACGCGTTTCCACCAATCTGGCAGGCGATGGGCGAGGATCCGGACGTCGGCACTTGGACGGAAGCGATATTCGATGAGATGAAGGCATGGGGCGTGCAGATCGTCCGCCTTGCCATCTACCCGTCGCACATCCGCCGGTACGGCTACGATGACTCGCTTGCCGTCATCGACGAGGCGATCGACTGGGCGGGTGAACGCGGCATGTATGTGATTATCGACTTTCATTCGATCGGATACACGCCGGACGAGGACTACCAGAGCTTGGTGGACATCGTGTTCGGAGAATTGTACGAGACGTCGCGTGAAGACCTCTTCGAGTTCTGGGAGATTCTATCGAGACGATACCGCGACAACGACGTCGTCGCGTTCTACGAGTTGTTCAACGAGCCGGCGTTGGACCAGGCTCGCGATTACCCGGCCGACTACACGATCGACGACTGGATGACCTGGAAGTCCCTAATGGAAGAGCTCATCGACGCGATTCGTGTACACGACCCCGATAAGGTTGTCATGGTCGGCGGGTTTCAATTCTCGTACGATCTATCGTTTGTTCCGCAGGCGCCGGTGGATCGATCGAACGTGGTGTACACCACCCATCCGTATCCGAGCGCAGATTGGCAGAAGGACTGGACCACCGCGTTCGGCGAGGTGGCGCTCGAGTACCCCGTGTTTGCGACGGAATTCGGATTCGACGCGGTCGATTATCCCGAGCGCGATTTCAAGGGCGAGGGGATCTATCACGAAGCACTCGCGGAGCTGTTCAATCAGCGGGGAATCGGCTGGACGGCGTGGTCCTTCTCGCACGCCATGACGCCTCGGCTTCTGGAAACAGTGGACTTCACGCCTTCGGGTGCCGGCATGTTCGTGAAAGACCAGCTGTCGTCGGGAGCCAATTGAACCGGTGGCCCGCGCGTCTCACGGCGTAACCTGTGTGTCGGTTTTCACTCGGTTCGGGCCACGTCAGCGGACGGAGGGTTCGTCATCCGCCCACTCGCTCGACAAGCCAGTCCGTGGCGCGCTGGATGGCGGCGGGGATGGCGTCGGGGTCGGTGCCGCCGCCTTGGGCCATGTCGGGTCGGCCGCCGCCTTTGCCGCCGACTAGGGGGGCGATTTCCTTTATCAGGTCGCCGGCTTTGATGCCCTTTTTTACGAGGTCGTTGCTCATGCCGGCGAGGAGGGTCACCTTCTCGCCGTCGGTGCAGGCGAGCAGGACGGCGGACGAGTCGGTCTTCCGGCGGAACCAGTCGACGGCGCCGCGCAGGGCGTCGGGGCCGGCGGCGGGGACTCGGCCGACGATGATCCGGGTGTGGCCGACGGATGGAGCGCTATCGAGCAGTTCGTGGGCACGGGTCATGACGTCGCCGGCGGCGGCAGTGGCGGACTGCTTCTCGAGGTCCTTGACGCGCTTCTGGACTTCAGACAACAGGTCGCGGATTGCCAGTCGCACGGTGATCGGAATCACCGCGTTAGCGACACGCATCTGAAGATCGGCGAGGCGATTTGCGACGTCGGCGCCCGTAGTGCCCCCCGCTCCGTCACGGTCGCTGCTCTGATCGGGTGCCCCATCCCTTCCAGGGGTGGGGGAGGGACGACCGGAGAGTAAGCGCGCTTCAGCCAGCAACTCCTCGCCAAGTTGCGCCGCCTTGACGGCTGCCTCGCCGCTGATCCCTACCACGCGCCGGATGCCCTTGGCCACCGACTCTTCGGCAGTCAGAACGAACCGCTCGATCTCGCGCGTGTTGCGCACGTGTGTCCCGCCGCAGAACTCGACGGAATGACGCAGCCACTTTTCGTTGTTCGGGTCGGCCAGCAGGTCTTCAATGGGCGCCCCGATCGACACCACGCGCACGCGGTCCGGATACTTCTCCCCGAACACCGCACGCAGTGTATTGATCTCCCGCGCCTCCTTCTGATTGACGAAGTCCTCCTCCCGACTGGCAGCGTACACGGGCAATCCCGCCTCGATCTGTTCATTGACGAGCGATTCAATCCGCGAAATCTCATCGGCGCTGACGGGTCTGCCGTGCGAAAAGTCGAACCGCGTTTTCTCCGGATCGACCAGCGAACCCTTCTGCTGCACGTGCGGATGCTGGCGCTCGTCCGGCGGACACAGAGTTTCACGCAATGCCCAGTTGAGCAGGTGCGTGGAGGTGTGGTTGAGCATGGTAGGGATGCGGTGGGTAGAGTCGACGGTCGCGCGGGCGAACTCTGTACGGCCGCGGAATGTGCGGACATTGTCCGCATGAACTTCCCGGCACGTTGTTGCGAGGTCTGGTGGAAGATCCGCAATAGGAATCCCCTCGAAGGTCTCAGGCTCGGAAGGAATTGATCGCTGCGATTCCTCGATCGAAAAACTCCAAACCTCGCCGTCTAGGCAATGACCGATGTGGACCACAACTCCATTGAAATCACGAACCTCCTCAACCCGAAACCTTCCGGACGCCGTAACGATGATTCCAGTATCTCCAATTTGTCCGCCTTTCTCCGCGTAGAAGGGGGTTTCTTCAAACAAGACAGCACCTAGTTCACCCGTTGAAATCAACCCTCCAAAGGCAGCGCCACCGGAGAGGTCGCTGTAGTGCTGAAGACTCACGGTTTGGGTTATTCGAGCCTTCACTTCAAGGCGATCGTAGCCGATGAAGCGCGTCTGAGGATAGTTCTCGGATGCAAAGTTAGCGGCGAGAGTCGTCCACGTATTGGTTTTTTCGCCGCGGGATTTTCGGCGCGCCTCCTCCATCAATCTCTCGTATCCCTCGATGTCGACTTTAATCCCACGCTCCTGGGCCATAAGGATCGTCAGGTCAATCGGAAACCCATATGTGTCGTGCAGCACGAAAGCTACCCCTGCCGGAATCACAACTGGGTCAGGTTGCTCCTTGGCGATCGGGACCCTAGTCCCCGGCATTCCCATCGCTTCCCCGGCCATGTATTCGCGTTCCGCGATAAAAAGCGCTGTGGCTCGTTCGACTTCGTACTCGAACACCTTTATCCCGCGTTCGAGTGTCTTGAAGAATGACTGCTCTTCGTCGCGGACGATCTCAGCCACATGTTTAACATTATCCCGTGGGCGGTTGGGGTTTTCGCCGGTTTCGAGTTCGGGGAAGATGTCGGCCATATGCTGGATCACGGCGGGGACGAGGTCGCAGAGGAAGGGTTCGTGCATGTCGAAGTATTGGCGTCCGTAGCGGACGGCGCGGCGGAGGATGCGGCGGAGCACGTAGCCGCGACCTTCGTTGGAGGGGACGGCGCCGTCGGTCAGGGCGAAGGTGAGGCATCGTAGGTGGTCGGCGATGACGCGGTAGGTGACGTCGATCATTTTTTGGGATTCGTCCGCTCCCTTACGGTCGCGGCTCGGTTTATCGCATGGCGGTTCAGGATCCTTGCCGGGGAGGGTGCCTTTGTAGTCGGGGGCGTTGCAGCGGTTTTGGATGGCGTCGAATAAGGGGGTGAAGA
>JAJDDR010000145.1 GCA_029260255.1 Phycisphaerae bacterium | reverse complement strand
CAGCACAACGAGGGGGGCTCCAGCGACTACACGCTTTGCACGGGCTCGGACTTCACAACGGGCGCTGGTGATTGCGTCAGCCTCGAATATGACGGGACCGACTGGGTCGAGTTCAGTCGCACCAACATCGCGGCCTAATAGGAGGGTACAATGGCAGTCCATGATTCCACAACCTTCGCGCTGCTCGTCAACCTCGAGGCCCTGTCAACCTCGGTGTTCTCGGAATTCCCGGCTCAGACGCCGGAGTTCTATCGGGCGTTCGTGAAATTCTACGACAGCAACAAACAACAAGAGAAATTCGCCGAGATGGGCGGAGTTGGCTACGCCATCGAAAAGAAGAAGGGCTCGACGGTAACCTATCAAGTCATCGCCGATGGTAAGGCGAAGACAGTAACGCCGTTGACCTTCATGTTGGGGGTCAGATTCTGGCGAGAACTCATGATGGACAGTGTCCGCACAGGCTCCTGGGACTTCGCGGTCAAGGGCGCAGAAGCTCTTATGAGGGCTATGTGGGCCCAGCGAGAGCTGAGAACGGCGAACCTGTTCAACAACGCGACATCCACGAGTGGTCGATACGGTGTGCCCGCTCAGAGCGACGGGACAACCGAGGCATGGGCGTCAAACTCACATACCGCCAAAGACGGGGGCACCCAGGACAACCTCTACGCGGCGGATGTCAGCGAAGTCGCCGTCCAGGATGTCGTGGCAATGCTCCGCCAACAGAAGGATATGCAGGGGATACCCTCCCCGACCTTCCCGGTGTTGGCGTGGGCAAGTACCCCCAAGAACCAAATGCGGCTAAAGGAAATCCTGCAGCCACTGATTGCGGCCCGGCCCGTGATCGCCGGTGGTTCCGGTGGGGATGTCATCGCAGGTGCTAACAGCGTTGATGTCGCTCCGGTGTCCAGTAATATCTTGGCTCAGGAGTACCAGGTCCAAGTCCATTACTCACCGTTCTTCACCGGCAACCACTGGGGCATGCTCGGACCTAACCACGGCGTGGGTTACCTCGCTAACGAGGCGTTCGAGACCGCAACCCAAATCGATTTCGACACGACCGATTTCAAGGAGTGGGTCAGAGAGAGATTTGAGACGTTTACATGGAAGTTCCGGGACGCGATTATCGCCACCGGTTACTAATAGGAGGGGCCCCTTAGGGGGCCTTGTACGCCATTGGATGGGCCACGGTACCAGCAGATCCTACGTGATCGTGGCGGGCGCCTCGAAATTTGGCCCCCCGCCAAACCACAGGCAGCTCGCCTCACGATCACGCGCCCTAGCAACACCGCTCTTGCGACCGCAGTAAGTGACGCCACCGCACAGGTCGTATCACTCTCAATTGCGATTGCTGGCAGCGGTGCGGCCGTTGCCGCCACAGAGGTCACACTAGCGAACGTCAAGGGTGTGATAGCCGGCCAAACGTATTACGTCCGAAATCAGTTCCGGCAGGAAGAGCCGGTGGTGTTCGAGAAAGTCAACACCTCGACCTTGGTGTGTACGCTCGCGGATACCGGCGGGTTCCGGTTCGCCTACGCCGTTGCGGACACCCTCCGGCAGTACCGATGCACCTACGAGATCACAACCGACGTCGCGGAGTCCGAGGACGTCGAGGAATCATTCAGGTGTCGGTGGAAGGTCGTGCAGTCGGAGAACGACTCCGTGGATGCCACCGGCGGCACCACAACCACCGTAACCATGCTTGATGCTGACGCAGCAAATGCGTATGTCGGCTGTCCGATGGTGATCGAGCTCGATACCGACGGGTTCTATTTTGAGGAGCGAGTGGTTACAGCGATTGCGAGCGCCGGAGGGACCACCACACTAACATTCGCGGCGATGTCGGAAGCTCCGGACTCCGGAGACGATGTTTGGATCGGAGAAGACGTGGAGCTCGTCTGGTACGAGCACCTCTTCGATATCGTTCATCAGATTATCGTGCCGGCACTTACAATCGAGGATTGCCTCGTTCGCTGGCCGGCGCTCAGAGATTACGAGTGGACGGAGACCGAGGGAACGAACTTCAAGCAACAAATCGACCTCGCTTTTGAGCGGACCCTCCAGGATGCGCGACGACTAACAGGAAAGCGGCCGCACCTTATCATCGGTGCCTCAGAGAGTCTGAAGGAGGCGACGTGGTTCCAGTTTCTGAAGGTCTGCGCAATGGGATCGTTGATGCCGGCCTGGGCTCAGGAAATGGAGCCCGCTGACTTCTGGCAGCAGCTCCGGGATTGGTATAACGCCGAGCTCGAGGAGGCACTGAAGAACGGCGGCTGGTACGACGAGGACGAGGACCAGAGCATTGGTGCGGGTGAAACGAACTTGGCATATGGGCTGAAGATGCGACGATGACTGTAGCAAGTAACATCATGGATAACACTGTCGCGGTCATTGTGGGACTTACCCCCGGGAATGTGAAGCAATCTTCAAAGTTCATTCATCATCGTCGCAAGGGCGGGCTTGAGAGTCACCCGAAGACCACGAAGTTTGACCGGAAGTTCACATTGATCCTTGGCGATTTCGAGGATGGGGTCTTCTTCGGGGATCCGAATAAGCGCGATTGGACGTCGGAGATGATCGTTGAAATCGGTTACATCCAGATCCGCGATGACGATGAATACGCACATCGTCAGCGGATGCGGGATGACGTCCAGCAGATATGTGAGGCCCTGGCTAAGGGCAGTAACTACGTGGCAGGTCAGGACCTGCTGCGTCTATCGGGCTCGCCCGAGATTGAGAAAGACGAAGACGGAGACCACTGGATTGCCAGGATAACCTGGGAAATCCGCTACCAGGAGGCATACTGATGGGTCACCCAGCTGATAAGCTTGCGCTATACATCAACCAAGAAGACGATGGATATGCCGTCGTTCCTACGCCGGACACGTTTCCGACCAATTACGATCTAACGGAAGCCTATGATATTGTGCTGGATCTCCAACAGGAGTATCACACGCAGAAGATCGGGAGCTTGTTTTACTACACGAAGCCCAAGGTCAAAGGCTCGAAGTCGGGGACGCTGACGTTTAAACACCAACTGCACGGCTGGTCCGTCACAACCCCGGCTGCAGCACCGGCGGCATTGAATCCGCTGGCCAAGCTCCTGAAGGGCGCTGGCATGGTGCAGGAGTACGGCGGATACGGCACCGAGAACAACCTAGCAGTCTCCACGACCACCCGCGTCGACCTAGATGATGCCAGTGGTTGGAGTCCGGGAGAGATGATCCTCGTCCAGACCGCCGCATCAACGTACGCGATGAGTGCCGTGATGGGGGTTGACACCAACGACGCCTATCTGAGTAAGGCCCTGTCCGCCGCTCCATTGGCCGCTGGTGTGTCCTATGGCGGCCTTACTTTCGCGCCGATCCCCTACGGGATGCCCGCAAACTACAGTCTCAAAATGCGGGTACTCGGCCAGAATCTCGAGGACTCTTTCATCCTCGTCGGCTGCAGGGGTGTGCTCAAGTCGATCACGATCGAGGATGGTCTACCGATCGCGGAATTCGAATTCATGTTTGCCGGCTGGAGTCAGTCCGACCACACGATCGCTGACGTCGGGGTCTACCCGTATCCGGCCCCGCCTCCGGGAGACTTCGGGTGCGTCTTTAGCTCGTCCGCAAGCTTCACGTGGGGTGGCGTCACCAAGGTAATAACAAACTGGGAAAGCGGCGCATCCACGGCCGCCTTGCATACATCGCTCGAGATTTCGTCTCTGACATTCAACACAAACATGGCGTTGTCACCAAAGAAGGCGCTCAACGGAGGTACCACCGATTCCAACATCATCGAACTAATCCAAACCCAGGGAGGCGCGGCGACGATCACTTATACGCCTTACTTTGACAAGGACCACTATACGGAGGCCTCAAACAACGCGGCAAAGACGCTGCTGTTTGTGTGGCCCGGTCCAAACCCTGGGACGTACTGCGCGCTGTTCATCCCGCTGGCGGAAGTTGACGCCTCCATCGGGCAGGGGGACACCGAGAATATCAAGACCAATGAAATCACAAAGGTCTGCGGTATCGTACAGGACAGTGACGGCACGATGTTGGAGGGCGCGGAGGCCACCGAATGGGTTAACTCTGCGGTGCGCAACAGTCCATGGAGGTTTGTGCAGATCTAATGGCGAAAAAGAAGAAAGAAAACGACCCGCTGCGGCTATGTGGGTTGTCGAAAAGCGAACGGCACAAGTACATCCACCCAGACGATCCTGCGATCGATTGGGAGAAGACCAAGGTCAAACGGTCGACCTACCTGGAGTTTCGGGACGCCCAACAACTGGTGTTCTTCAAAGGCGCGACTCCGGCCGTGTATATGTTGCGTCCGATCGACGAGCGCGAGCGGTCTATCGCTGGCAGCATGGCACCAATGATAAACGGGAAGGTGCCGACTGCGGGCTACATTTATGAGCTTATGCGTCTGGCAATTACGGATGCATCGGGTGTTGTTGATCGCCTGGGCAAGCCGGTGAAACTCGAGTGGATAAGCATTGATAACCTCGGGGATCTGGTGACTGAAGAGACGGTGGCGCAGGTTCCGTCGAAGGTCAGTTGGGATATCGCGGAGATCCTCGACAGGATCCAGGACCTCCCGGCGGTGATCCAAAAAAAGCTCGAATCCTGATCTGGGCAGAGAACGAGGGTTACCTTAGCCGGTTCAACTGCGGGGCTTGCGAGCGTGACCGCCGGCAGAAAATAAAACGGGGGGCACCACCAGAGGACTGGCTAATAAACCAGCTAGGGTGCTCGCCGGGCACGAAGGCGCGGAAGACGTTTCGGCCCCCAGGCCTAGATCGGGAAGAGCCCGACATCAACATATGCCCGCGTCGCTATACCAGCGACCCCTTGCTATTCCAGGGGCTGCGATCGTGGAGGTGGTGGAAAAAGGGATTTCTGAGACCCTCGGACGCCACATCCAAAACAGAGGCACTCATTGACATGATTGAGTCAGAGGTGTGCATCTACAACGACCGGAAAGACCGTGGCAAAAAAAGGTAGCGAGCATGTAACCACCCTCAAGACCAAGGGCGTCAATCGCGTAAAACGTGATCTCGCTGCGGTTGCTGCCGGTGAGAAAAAGATTGGGGTTGCTACCCAGGGCGCGGCAACCGCCATGAAATCCCAGAAGGTCGCGACCGACGCCGCAGCGGCTTCAGCCGGGCGAGCAAAAAGAGTCTTTGGCGGAATGTTTGGCGGGTTTCTTGTCGGGTCCGCAGCCGCACTTCTATCTCTGCACGGACTTCGCCGGGCACTGCAGGCACTCAAAGAAGGAACGCAGGACCTCGACATCGAGCGCGCGTTCTTCAATAAGTTCAAGCGCGGCAACAAACTCCTGAAGGACGCCCGCACCGAACTCAAGGGCGCCGTGGAAGACACGGACATCCAGAAGCTTTTCATTGTCGGCACAAACCTCGGCATGACAGCAGAGAATCTTCTGGCTATCTCGCGGGCCGCTGCGAACCTGGCAGGACAAACCGGCGAGGACACAAAGCAACTGTTCGAAGAGATGGTACGATCTTTAGCAAGCGGTCGAACACAGACCATCAAAGCTCGCGGAGTGCAGATCGACATGAATCAGGCCGTACGTGAATACGCGGCCTTGATTGGCAAGATACCAAGCCAACTCTCCGACATGGAGAAAGGCCAAGCGGCACTCCGCGGCCTAATGGCACAAAATACGAAACTATTTAAGAAGGGCGCCAAGACCACCTCTGATTCCTACAAAAGCGCGTCTGCTACTGTCGGAAACTTCTTCTCAACGCTCAAGCAAAACAGCGTAATAATCACCGCCGGGCTCATCAACGACTGGAAAAGCACCAGCAAAGAGCTAGATCGTATGGGCGTGCGGATGAGGAACGCAGCCAACTGGACGCGACAGTACAACGAGGCGATGCTCAAGATTGCCAATCGCGGAAACACAGCAGCAGTTGTCCTTGCCAAGCTACCTCCGGTCATAAGTGAGGCCACGGTAAAAATGAAGCTGCAGGAGCTTCAGGGCACACAAAACACGGCCGTTAACGACAGGCTACAGACGCAACTTCGAGGTCACGCCAAAGGGACCGATGCTTATTCAAACAAGATCGTAACCCTGCTTATCCAAGCGGGGAAGATGCAGGCGAAATCAAGGGCCCGGGTCACGCAACTCCAAAAACACGGAAAGTTCGTCAGAAGCGTGGCCGGTGAATACGTTTTCTGGTCGAAGACCGTAAAGTCGCTAACGAAGCTTCTGGACCTCAACACCAAGGCTCAGGTCAAGCTCCAGAAGGCCGTGAAGCCCAAGGGCAAGCCGCGAAGGGGAGGTGGTCGACGATTCGAAGGAACGAAAGGCGCGGAGCTCAAGCAACAAGGTCCTGTCAGACAAGGGGAGATCCCCGGCCGAACAGGACTCTTTGGAGGGCTCCTGGATGTGGTGTTTCCGGAAAGGGGCGGAACACCGTTCAAGCGCGAGGGACCGCTCGCCTCCGCCGGTGCAGTGGGCGACCAGGTGACCGAGGCCGGGCCCGGTGGATTCCTGGAGAAATCCATTGAAATGAGTGACGGCCTCCGCAAAATCGGCGAATCCTCGCTGGTGGCCAAAGACGGACTGTTTGGGGTTGCCCTCGCTTTTGGCGAGGTCTTCACCGCCATGCAACAGGGCACAGGCCCAGCGTTGGCAGCGACCGGTAAGTTCTTGAAGGGCGTCGTCAAGCAACGCAGCGCCTACGCCGCATGGGAAGCGGGCATGCAGTATTACCTGGGCTTCAGCACGATGTTCACGAACCCGCCGCAATCCATTGCGCACTTCATCGCGGCCGCTGGCCTGACTGCGCAAGCCGTTCGGCCGTTGTTTGGTGGTGGCGGTGGAGCTCGTGGTGGCGTGGGCGGCGGTCCGCAGGCGCCCCAGGATCGGTCTTTGATACCGAGGGCCGATCGATCTCGACGACAAGGTGGCACCACCATAATTCAGTTCAACGACATCGTCACGGACCCGGTGGAGGTCGCGCGGCGCGTGACTGACGTTGTCAATAATGGGGTTGCCCTTGATGCATCGATCGGATTCTCCCAGGGGGCCGTCCGTGAAGGCCTTGTGGGTGGAATCTAATGGGAAACATCACCGCAACATGGCCAAGTCAATACGGCGAATGGCCGGCTTTGGATGCCTGGTTGATGCCAACATCAGACAATACAATCACCGTCGACGGTACACCCATCACGTTCACAGCGAACACGTGGGTACGTGGGATCGTGGACATTATCGCCAGGCTCAATAACGATGGCGGTGGAGACCCGGAGCTCTATTTTTGGGTGGACCCGGCCACCAGAAAGGCGCAGTTCTCCTACGACGCCGGCGCTGGGTCTGCAACGGTCGTATGGACGACTGGCACGGACATCAGGGATTTTCTGGGGTATACGGTGAACCTGAACACGGCCGGCGGAACAACGGATAGCGCGCCAAATGTGCTCGGTAGCGTCTACTTCGCCCAGACG
>JAJDDR010000144.1 GCA_029260255.1 Phycisphaerae bacterium | reverse complement strand
CGTCTGGGCGCGGCCCGGATAAACCGCTCCCTGCCGGTCGCGGCTCGGTTCAGGAAAGCGTCTTCAATTCCGAGACACTACACTATGTTAGCAGCTTTGGGGACGTTTGTGAGCAGCCGACTTGAGACGGTCATCGCGAGGTCTGAAGCGCGGAATCGACCATCCCCACTTTGCCGAACGCTGCGGTGCGCGCCGAGCACCCGGGGCACGACCCGCAAGGCCGCTCGCCTCCGAGATGGCATGACCACGTGAGATCGAACGGCGCTCCGATTCTACCACCGGCGAGAATGATGTCACTTCGGGTCATGTCGATCAGCGGCAGGTCGAGTTCGACGCGCAGCTTGCCCGAAGCCCCGCGTTCCATCGCGATGCAAGCCGCATGAAAGAAGACCCGACTCGATTGCGGGTCGGCGTACTCGGGACCGCGGTCCGACTCGGCGATGCTGCATTGCTCGGACGCGCCGCACACGATCGAGGTCGCCTTGAGTCGCCGTGCGAGTTGCTGGGCGATCCCCAGCTTCGAGAGCATCGCGCCGGGTAACGGTCTACCGGCGGAAGCGCTCTCTTCTCCGAACGCGGCAGGAGTCGCACCCGGACTGTGAATCGCGCTCAACTCAGCCGGCGAAGGCAGCTTGACGATGTGCAACTTCGCCGCCAGCGCGTCCGCCATGCGTCTCACCGATCGGGTCTCGGCCGCAGCCGCGGAGTGCCCGCAATCGCAGTAGAGAAAGTGAGTCTCGCCCGTGCTCAGCGCGCGCATCGCGGCCACCAGGCTGTTGATGCCGCCGCTGAGCATGATGACGACTGGGTCGGTTGATTCCATCGGTCGTACTCCGAAACGTCCTATCGGCAGCCGTTGTCGCGTATCCGTTGGAATTCTCCGGATGGATTCGACTCGACGGGTTGCCTGCGGACCGGTCGATCCTTAAGTTGTGCGACGGTCCGTGGATGCGGCAACGCGAAAGGAGCCTGAAGGTGGCTGAACTCTCGGCATTTGCAGCGATTCGATACGACTTCGACGCGCTGGGCGGCGACGTCTCCAAGCACATAGCGCCGCCATACGACGTTCTCGATCAGCCCGGCAAGGACGCACTACTGGCGAGCAGCCCGCACAACATCGTCGCCATCGACCTGCCGCACGTTCCACCGAAGTCGCTCGGACCGCCGGAAGCATACGCCGCGTCCGGCGTGACGCTCGACGCGTGGCTGGACGCCGGAACCCTGATGCGCGAGACCGCGCCGGCGATCTACGCCTACGATCAGGTGTTCGACTTCGGGGGCGAGCGCTACACGCGGCGGATGTTCATCGCACGGCTCAAGGCCGAGCCGTTCGAGAACGGCACGGTCCTGGCGCACGAGGAGACGTTCGGCGGACCGAAGGAGGATCGCCTGGCGCTGATGAAGACGACGTTCGCCAATCTCTCTCCGGTGTTCGGACTGTTCCGCGATCCCGAAGAGAAGGTGATGAGCGCGCTCGCGTCTCGCACGTCCGGTCCGCCCGACGCGACCGGGACGATGAACGGCGTTGAGAACCGCCTTTGGGTCGTCACGGACCCGACCGTGATCGATCGCGTCACCGGCGCTTTCGCCGACAAGTGCGTGTACATCGCCGACGGACACCACCGGTATACGACGTCGCTCAACTTCCGGGACTGGGTGGCGGGCGAGCGCGGGGGCGCACTGGCCGCGGACGATCCGGCCGGCTACGTTATGGTCGTGTTCGCCAGCATGGACGATCCGGGCAGCTTGATCCTGCCCACGCACCGGGTGCTCGCTGAGATCGACGACATGCCGCTGGAGCGGCTCATGGGAATCTGGTCCGACGGCTGCAGCGAGGCGCCTGCGTCCGAAGCCGACATGACGCTCTACCACGGCGCGAGCGGCGCGTCGTGCGACGTGCGGTTCACCAACCGCGCGGTGCTGGCCTCCCTGGAGCCGGACAAGAGCGCCGCGTGGTGCGGGCTCGATGTCGCCTATCTCCACCGGTACTTGATCGATGCGTTGTACACGCCGTCGGTGGGAGGCGGGCGGGCTCCGAAGATCCGGTATCTCAAGTCGGAGGAAGGCGCCCGCGACACCGCGAAGAACGAGCACGGCATCGCCCTGATGTGCAAGCCGGCCACGATGGACCAACTCAGCGCGGTCAGCGAAGCCGGTGATCGGATGCCGCAGAAGTCGACGTACTTCTACCCGAAGGTGGCGACCGGTTTGACGATGAACCCACTGCGGTAAGCGAATCGACCAAAGCGAGGTGCCGGTGTGTTGAGCGTTGCAGTCCGATTCAGCATTGCCTTTGGACTCTGTTGTGGTGTGCTCGCGGGAGCGCTGGCGGGCGGCTGCGCGGTGACTTCGATCGATCTGACGCGGCTGGGCTCCGCGGACTCCCAGACGCCCGCGCGCTACGACGATCGCGCGTTTGCCACCGTGGTCCGCGAGAACGTCAAGGACGGGCTGGTGGACTATCGTCATCTCGCGGCGCATCGTGATTCGCTCGATGGGTATGCCGCGCTGATTGCGGCGGTCGGTCCGACATCCACGCCCGGGCTATTCCCGACGCGGGACGATCGAACGAGCTACTACATCAATACCTACAACGCCGGCATTCTGCTGGCGGTTCTTCACGCCGGCGTGCCGGAGACGATCCACACGCTTCGAGTCGGGTCGGTCGATCACCGGTTTCGACTGGCCGTCGACGGCTCGCAGCTTCCGATCGGCGAACTCCGCAAGATGGCGATTGCCTCATCGGGCGACGACATGCGTGTCGTGCTCGCATTGTGCGACGGTGCGGTGGGCTCGCCTTCGCTGCACGATCAGCCGATCCGCGGACGCGGGCTCGATGAGACGCTGCGTCTGCTGGCGCGGCGCGCGATGGACAATCATCGGATCGTCAGCGTGGATCACGAGCAACAGCGCCTGCTGCTGTCGGTTGATCTGATCCGGCAGCGCGACGCGTTCATCGCGTACCACCGCAAGCAGACCGGCGCCGGGCAGGCGACCATGCTGAACGTCGCGCTGCACTTCGCCAGCGGCGTGCGGCGTCAATGGTTGAGCACCGCGGTCGGGTACACCGAAGGCTTGATCCCGTTCGACCGCCGCTTGAACCGTTGGCCACCGCAGCGCGACTGATCGCGCGGCGGTGGCCGATCCCCAGAACGCTCCCCCAAGGTCCGAGTTGCTTCCAACCCCCATCAGCGGCTGCGCGGGGTTGGAGCCACGCGGGCTACCACGGCGCCGACGATCTCACCGCCCTTCCACCCGTTCTTCTTGTACTGGGGGAAGTACGGATCGGGATCGCCGCGCGGGGCGCCGTGGCAGTTCAGACATCCGGCGGCGGCTTTGATCGGCTCGCCGTAGTAGTACGCCTCCGGTGTCTTGCGCGAGGCCTGGCTCTTGCCACTGCGAATGTCGCTCAGCAACGACGTGGCCGCTGCGTCGGCGCGGTTGTGTGGGTTGCGCGGTTCGTCGACGACCATCTTGACCCAGGCGCGCTGTCCGGTCGCCTGCTGCACGGTCTCGTGAAAGACCGCGTCGGCCACGGCGGCGGGCAGAAGCAAGTCCTTGGCCAGCCAATCACGGTGCGCGGTGTCGGCCGAGGCGTAGTGCTTGGCGATCACACCGCGCGTGCGCAGCTCGAGCTTG
>JAJDDR010000143.1 GCA_029260255.1 Phycisphaerae bacterium | reverse complement strand
CGTACCCGCGGCGGAGCGCCTCGAGTTCGTCGTCGAAGACGCCGTTGCTCAGACCGACCTGATACGCCCGGTCGGACGTCACGCCCTGGTCGAAGACTTCGAAGATCACGGAATCGCCCATGCCGAGACGCTTCAGCTCGCTCGCGCCGCCAAAACCCGGGAGGATCGCATAGTCGAGTTCCGGCTGGTTGTACGTGGTCTTCTGCTGCCACGTCGACTGCCGATCGAGTGAATCGAACACGAAGCCGTGCGCCCGAACGTCGTAGCGGAGATCCAGGAAGTACGTGAACTCCGCACCGCCGCCCCATTTCTCGCCGAAGACTCCGATCGTCGCGACCGGGCTCTTCTGCATGAGGCGAAAGATGCCGACGCCGTTCTTGCTGGACGCGGCGGCCTGCTCCTCGGTGAGCGGCACGTAGCCCTTCTCGCGTTGGAACCAGCCGCGATTGAACTCGCGCGCGTCGGCGCCGAGCATCCGCATCCCGGTGCCCGCCGCGGTGAACATCACGGCGCCGCAGCGCCCTTCGCGATGCATCTTGAGCACGCGGCCGAAGGCGTGCGTGATCTGGTCGATGTTGGCGCGATTGAAGACGTTACCGCGAAGAGGACTATTGAAGACGATGCTCGCAACGCGATCGCGCGACGACGGCTCGTAAAACTTCAGATCGAGATAACTGCCGCGATACTCACCGGTCTCGATGTCCAACTCCGCGACGGGCGTGCCATAGTGTCTGCCGTAACCCAGGAGGCGGTTGATGTTCCGCTGCTTCATCTCGACGAGCAGGCAGGGCGTTCCGGTTCGTGGTCCGACCTTGCCGTCGACGTCCAGCATGCCGGCCAAGTGTACGTCGTCGGCGTTTTCATCCTGCGCCCGGCGAATCAACTCGATCAGCCCGTCGATCGTGAGATGCGCGATCAGCGCGTCGATCACTTCGATCAGACCGACCTTGAAACGCAGCCCGGCGCGGGTCGAGATGTTGATCTGTCCCGGCGTGGCGACGCGGTCCTGGATCATGTCCAGAGCGTACAGGCTGATCGGCAGAGCGTAGCGGCGAAACGCCCGCCCGCCCGCGTCGTCGGCACAGGCCACACGGACCAGCGAGTCCACGCTCTTGATCTTGCCCGCCCGCCGGTCGCGCTCAGCCGCCTCGTAATACGACCAAAAGTCCTTGCGCGAAATCTCGCCGATGGGTTCGTAGTCGCCGGTCGATGGATTGATCACGCCGGTCTGCCTCGGTCGAGCGCCGTCGCTCCACGCGTAGAACCCCTTGCGCGAAGGGGCGTTGACGCCGATGTGTCCCGCTTCCTCCAACTTGGCGATCCAGTCCGGATAGTACTTGTTGTCGCGATCGTAAAGACTTCGCAGACGGTCGTTCGCGGGGAGCGCCTCGCCGAGATGCCGGGACGATTCGGTGTACGGCATGTGTCCCGTTTGATCGAGGACCGTAAACGGGTTGGCCGTAAACATGTCCCACAGTCCGCCGAGTTGCACGATGTCGCGCGAAGACCGCACGTCCCACGAGACGATCGCGCCCATTGCCTGGAAGATGGGGTCGGTGATGTACCCGTGGTGATCGACACTCAGCGCGATCACCGTTTTTTCGAGCACCTGATCGGCGAACACCACGCCGAACGAAAACGTGTCGGCGGATGCGTACTTGCCGCGCATGACGTCGATCAGCCGGTTGGCTTCAAACGGGAAGTAGCCATGCACGGTGAGGAACTTCGCCCGGAACGCCTCCGACTTGAACAACACCGCCAGCTCCGCCGTCGTGTGAGAGGAGGTGTTGGAGAAGACGGCCGCGAGACGCTCTGCGTCGGCGTGCTTCTCGATCGTCTCGAAAATCTTGGCTTTGATCTCGCCGCGTTCCGTGGCGACCTCCCAGACGATGTCCACGTCCTTGAGACAGGCGTAATCCTGCGTGTAGCTGACGCGCGCCGCGTACGCGGACGCATCTTCCCCCCGAATGCGAAAACTCTTGACCTGGCTGCTCCACATCGAGGTGAGCTTCTCCTCGGCACGTTTGAGCACGTCGGCCTGTACGTCCAGCAGGATCAACGCGTAGTCGGTCTTGCCGAGCAGGTCGATCGCGATGCCCAGACCCATGGTGCCGGCGCCGATGATCGCGACGCGCTTGACCTCGTTGACCCGCTTGACCGCGGGCTCGATCGACCTATCTCCGAATGAAAATGCACGTTTCATGATGTCCCAGTCCTTTGATTCGCCGCCGCGTTCACGCCGCTACGGTTTTTTGAACCACAGAGGACACAGAGAACACTGAGCCGAGTCATTCCAAGCGCAGCGAGGAATCTAGCCGATTCCGTGCAAGATGCTTCGCTTCACTCAGCATGACGTTCAACACTCCTTGCTCCCCACAGTGACTCAATGGCATCAACAACTACTTCTCTTTCTTCTCTCTGTGCTCTCTGTGCCCTCTGTGGTTAATCTCTTCGCCTAGCCCAATTCCGAATCCCGAATAACCACCGCCGCACCCTGCCCGCCGCCGATGCATGCCGACGCACAGCCGTAACGCACGCTGCGACGCTCCATCTCGTACATCAGGTCCGTCAGCATGCGAGCGCCGGTCGCGCCCAGCGGATGCCCGATCGCAATCGCCCCGCCGTTGACGTTGGTAATCTCACGGTCGAGCTCCAACTCCTTCTCGACGCCAAGGTACTGCGCCGCAAACGCCTCGTTGATCTCGAACAGCCCGACGTCCTTCTGCTCGATCCCCGCGCGGGCAAGCGCCATCTTGATCGACGGCACGGGTCCTTGGCCCATGATGCGCGGTTCAACGCCGCACACGCCGTAGCCCGCGACGCGATAGCGCGTCGAAAGCCCCAGTTTCTCGGCTCGTTCCAAACCGGCAATGACCAATGCGGCTGCGCCGTCGCATATCTCGCTGGCGTTGCCCGGCGACACCAGCTTGTTGGCCGTGAATCCCGGGAGCTTGGCCAGCTCTTCGAGCGATGTCTTGCGCGCGCACTCGTCGCGGGCGAGGTGAACCGGCCGACCCGTGAGGTCGGTCTCGTCAATGGCGAACATTCCGCGAAGGGCGTCGCCGCCGTTAAAGTGACTCTGCCGACCAGCCGCACGAGCGCGAGCGTGCGATTGTTCCGCGAACTCGTCACACTCCCGTCGGGTAACGCCCAGACGCGCGCCGTATTCGTCGGCCGTGCCCATCATGGTCGTCTCCGCGAGGTCGTGGTTCAGCCCGAGGAGGATGGTGTCCTCGACCGCGCCGCCCTCGGTGAACTCCCAGAAGTTGGCGTTGCTGCGCGGCGAGCGGACGATTCGCGGCGCTCGGGACATCGACTCGCTTCCGAAACAGAGGACCGCCTTGGCATCGTCCACACTGTCCGGCAGGGCGATCTGTTGAAACCCGTTGATCACCGTTTGCAGACCCGAGCCGCAGATGCGCTGCACCATCAGCGCCGGCGTTTCTGTATTCAGATGACAACGCAGCGCGACGTTGCGCGGGAAGTAGATGTCCTGCATGCCGGGCGCGGTGAACTGGTAGACGTTCGCGCCGACGGCCGCGTCGATCTTGTCGCGATCGATCCCGCTGCGCCGGATAGCCTCCTCGCAGGCGAAGACAGCGAGGTCTTCCGGACCGAAGTCGCTGAGCGTACCGCACTTGACGCCGATCGGCGTGCGGGCCGCCCCCGCCATGACCACTTGTGGAAACTCGTCGTTCTTCACGGTGCTTACGTCCTTTGCAATTCGCGTTTCTCGATGTCGATAACCTCTTCCGGAGGATGCGCGGAGAACAGGTCGCTAATCTTGTGACTGTATCTGTTCATGACGGCCTTGCGGACGATCTTGCCGGACGGCGTCAACTCCCCGTCGGCCAACGACAGCTCGCGATCCGCCAGCGCGGCCCGTCGGACACGGTGGTACTTCACGTCGATCATCGGATTGACGCGCTCGATCTCGGACGCGATCAGGTCGCGCACGTCGGCGTGGTCGATCAGCGCCTCGGGAGCGATACCGCGCTCCTCGCCCCACTGCCGCAACCGAGGAACATCCGGGTAGATCAGAGCGGCCACGAAGTCCTTCCCGCTCCCGATCGCGAGCGCGAGACTGATGTAAGGCGACTCGTCGGCCAGGACGTTCTCGATGCGCTGCGGATGCACTTTTTCGCCGGTCGTGAGTTTGAAGGCGCCGTCTTTTCTGCCGATGATGCGCAGACCGTCGGTCGTGAACTCGCCGAGATCGCCGGAATGGAACCAGCCGTTCTCATCGATGACATGCGAGGTGGACTCCTCATCATCGAGGTATCCGCCCATCACGTTCGGACCCTTGACGAGAATCTCCTGATCGCTGTCGATGCGCACGGTAACGCCCGGAATGGGGTACCCGACGTAGCCGCTCCGCCACCGTCTGTCCTTGGTCGTCACCGTGACGCACGGCGACGTCTCGGTCAGCCCCCACCCTTCCAGCACCGGGATTCCGCGATCCCGATACTCCTTTTCGACGTTCGCCGGAAGCGGCGCGCCGGCGGTGAACACGAATCGTAAACGCGAGTCGAAGATCGCCGTCGAGAGGTCCGGCTCCTCCCGACACCTGCTCAGCAGTTGGTCGTGTACACGCGGAACGCTGAAGAAGATCGTCGGATCGAACTCCCGCCAGTTCTCGACCATGCGGTCGATGTCCCGACCCCGCGAATCGTCCAGGCACATCACAGAGCCCGTGTAGAGCGACATCAGACGTTCGAACAGACCGCCGAAGCTGTGGTGCCACGGCAGGTAACTCATGAAGACGTCGCTCTCGCCCACGTCCCAGATCAACGAGAGCGCCTTCTGTTGCGAAATCAGATTCCGGTGACACAGGCGGACACCCTTCGGCGGGCCCGTCGTGCCCGACGTGTACATCACCATGCACAGATCGTCGGGCCGGACATCCTCGATGCGTTCCTCCAGTTCCTCAGGCGCGATGCCGCCGGCCTGAGTCAACAAGCCGAAGTCGATCGCCCCCCACGCCTCAGCCTCATCGCAGTAGTCCATGCAGAAGCACTTCTTCACCCACGGGTGGCGGTCGCGCTCGATCTTCTCGAGTTGATGCGTTCCCGACGCGACGACGAACCGGGGTCTTGCATGCCCCAAGACGTAGGTCACCTGATTCGCGGGATAACCCGCGAAGATCGGAACCGTCACCGCGCCGATCGACATAGCCGCCATTTCGAACAGGAACATCTCCGGCCGATTCTCCGAGAGCATCGCGATCCTGTCGCCGGGACGCACGTCCTGCTCGATCAGGTGGCCCGCAATCTGCGAAGCGATCGCGGCGAACTCGGTAAAGCTCATCGAGCAGACTTCATCGCCCCTGCGATACCGCATGTACACTTTTTCGCCGAGCTTGGCGGCGCGATCCTTCAGCAGCACGCCGAGCGACTGCTCGTATTCCCCCAGCGCCTGCGGGTGTGTGTGCGTCTCGCCGACACGCTTGATCCCGATCTGCTCGTCCAACCCGTGGGCCGTCGTCTGGCAGTACGCCAGGCACGAATCGCGCAGCAGTTCCTTCGTCAGGATGAACCGCTCGTCCGGCGGCTTGTGCGTGTAGTTGACGCTCATCGGGTCGACACCCGCACGCCGCCCAACCAGATAAGACGCCACGAAATACACGATATTCGTCGCCAACTCCTTGATGTGCGAACACCCCACGCGCCCACCGACACGCCGCACGATCTCACTCAGCACGCCCCGCTCGATCCGCAATCCCACAAGACGCTCGGCCACCGACTCCACCTCGCGGCAGACCGGAAACGGCACGCGAATCATGTCCAGCTTGCTGCTCGTGATCTGCTCGTCCGGCAGGTAGATGTTCAGTTCGAGTTTGATGAGATGTTCGTTGTCGAGCATCGTCCCGACGAGAACAACGTCGTCGGGTCCGGCCTCGAACAGTTCGATTCCGATGTTTCGCTGTGCGGTCAGTCTCATCTTCTTGGCCCTCGAATGGCTTCTGTTGCCACTGTTGTCTCGAAACTGGATCGCCCGCGCCATCGACGCCTGAACCTGACGCCGGAGCGACTTAAGGAGCGCCTCTTCCTCCTTGAGCCCCGCGTTGCCCGCGTACCGACCGAGCGGTGTGAGTATCCATGCCTCGTTCGAAAAGAGTTGGACGTTCTCGAGCCCGGCCGCGAGCGCGTCGCGGAACTGCTTCAACGAACTGGTCACATGCCCGGCGAACGCCAGAATCGTCGCGCGGTGCTGCGCCCAAATGTCCTCGTACTCCGCTTCGGCGGGATATGCCCCGGCCGCCCGGCCGACGTCGAACACAGCCCGCGTGACGC
>JAJDDR010000142.1 GCA_029260255.1 Phycisphaerae bacterium | reverse complement strand
CACCATCCCCGCACGCGCATCGAGCATCCCGAACGCCCCCCCAACTACAACACGGATAGCCCCGGACAGCGCCAGCACCGCCACGTCGCGCAAGGTGTACGACGCTCGCGCGCCGGTATCGGGATCGAAACCGGATACCCTCATACCCACACCTTCAACCGAACTCCGGTTGGACGTTTCAGCCGATGGGGGCGTGCAGCCACCGGAAACGGGAGCGAAGCACGCAGCGGTGACTGCGATATCTCCGAACACGATCGCCCCCATGTCGCCGCCCGCTTCGAACTGAGCACCCGCGGTTACCGACGCAGCACCCAGCGTCTCCCGCAGAATCAGCCCACCGAACGTCAACTCCGCGGCCGCGGTGGCGAGGTGGACCGGCGACAGCGAGCCACCGTTTTCCAGCGTGAGCGTTCCCAGCACATCCAATTCCGCATCGCCGTCCACGACAATGCTACTATCGGCTCCGCGCGTGTTGACGTCGCCCAAGGCGAACATCGCACCGCCGTCCGGCACCATCATCTCCCCGCTGTTGTCTATCTCGAACGCCAGGAGATTCAGCGCCCGACCCGGCGCGCCCGCCGAAGCGGTGATCCGCCCCGTGTTCTCGATGGACAGCGCATCCACCCGCCCGACGCCCCTAACGGTGAACAGAGGATTCGTGACGGTGAGAGGCAGCGTCGCGCGGCCGAAGATGGCGCGAGCGGACCCGTTGCCGGCGTTTTCGACGAGCACAAGATCGCCGCCGCCTGACAGCACGATCTCGGTCGATGCGATCGTCGGCTCCAGCGAGGTCGCGCCCGTCAGCGCGTCGATCCGGATGCTCCCCCCGCTCTGCACGTCGACGATCCCCTCGACGAATCCGCGCTCTCCGTCGGGCACCTCGAGCGATTGAATCGTCGGGTCCACCAGCGTGCCGTCGTTGACGACCTGTACACCGCCGCCGCCGCTCGAGTTGAGCGCGGCACCCACCGCAACGCTGCCGTCGAGAACGACGGAGCTGCCGGCGCTCGCCAGCAGCGTGCCGCCGAGGACCACGCTGTTGAGGATGGTGGCCGTGCGCCCGTCGCGCGCCGCGATCGTCCCGCCCTGATTGTCGATAGTCGTCACGACCTCGATGACCTTATCGCCGTCCGACGAATCCCGGACGCTCACGATCGATCCGTCGATCAGCGCGAGTCGACCGAGCACCGGGGAAATGTCCAGCGTCACGTCGCTTCCATCCGGGATGAGCACGTCGAAAGACGGCCCCGCGTTGTTGTCCGGAACGACCGCCGGGCACCAGTTCGACGGGTCCGACCAGAATCCTCCGTCCGCCCCGACCCACGTGACGAAAAGCAAGTCGACCAATCCGTCGCAACCGTCGGGGATGCAGTTGCTGTTGCAGTCGTCACTCTGTCCACATCCGTCGACATCGCATCCGCCCCCGGCGGGTCCGCAATCCAGATCACACTCGTCGTGGACACCGTTGTCGTTGCAGTCGGGATCGGCTCGGGTCGCGGTCATCTGGTTGCCCTGCACACCCGTGCACGGGCAGCCGCTGAAAGTGATCGACAATTGTCCGGTCCATCGGTTACGGGGAACTTCGTCGAGAAACGAACCGCTTAGAGACCACGTCTGAACGCAATCGCCTATGCTCGCCTGGCCCTCCACCGAGAACGTAATCGGTACACTCTGAAAGTCGATTACCCCGCTCATGACCACGCCGGGACCGACGACATCGAGCGCGGTGCCGTTCTGCGCGAATTCCAGGAGCGAGAACGTAATCTGCGGCGGCGTCAGGCAGAACGTCGAGTGAGTAACGCCGCCGGAGATCTGGTACACCCCGTCCACCGGGGGAATACAGACGATCTCACCGGCAGTCAGCGTTCGACCCGAACACGACAGGAAGACACAGACCGCGGACGCGCAAGCACCGCTCCAAGAACGAGAGACATGAAGACCCATGGGAAACCTCCGCCCGAACCTCGCCGGATGTTCCCCTCACCGTTGTCCCCAGCGCCCCGCCGCCACACGAGGGCGCTCACAAGTGGAATCGGCACCCGAAGGTGCCGCTTCCACTTCTTAACTCTGAGTCAACGACAGGCTACCGGCGCCGCCGAAGCATCATCGAAAAACCCAGCCCGAGCAACAGCGCCGTGGACGGTTCCGGCACCGTGAACGTGCCGGCGAACTGCGCGATGTCGAACGCGGTCAACGTGAACTCGTGTTGGATTGCGATCACGTCACCCATCGCGACCGCCGGACCGGCGGCGTCGCTGAAGAAAAACGGGCCGTCGGAATTCGTCTCGCCCGCGTCCGCCGACAATGCGAAAGGATCGTCCATCAGCGTCCCCCAGACTTCACCGTTGATCATCGCGCGGTATGCCGCGCCACCATCGGTGGCCGACACCGTGGCGCCGGGCAATCCCTGCAACACGTTGTCTGATACGTTGACCGACGCCGACCCCGCCAAAAGTGTCGGACCGGCGATCGCGACCGGCGAGTTAATGAACACGGTGAAGTTGAACGTCTCGGTGAAGTCTACCGTGCTCGTCACGGCGATGTTGCTCGAAACCCCCGTCGAGCCGCCGACCTCGAACATCCACTCGGCGCTCCAATCAACGGCATCGAACCCACCGCTCACCTCGTACGATCCGTCCATCGACTGACTCACCGTGCCCAGAGTCTCGGCGTCGGACGACCAAATCTGTCCGTCGCCCCACGAAACCTGAACCAGCCCGAACGGTCCGATCTCTTCCGCCACCACGACACCGCAACTCAACGCGACGATGACTGCCGGTACGATTGCGTTTCTTAGCCACATGATGAAATGCTCCCGATCAACTACCCCTGTCGATCAAAAAAAAAGAGAGAGCGATCGGCGCCCCCCGCGGGCGCTGATCACTCTCTCTCTCGTTCTCACTACGGTCCGCAGAACGGACCCGGTCAAAGGACTGACCCTACCAATCCTGACTCAGTCTACCGCACGGGAGATCGCGGTTCAACAAACAAATCAAGGCGGAACACATCAATTCTTCGCCGATGCGCGTCGCTCTGCCCGCTCCAGCAGCTCAAACAGTGGCGCCGCCCCGTCAAACCAGAGTTCCCCCTTCTCCGCCGCAACCCGGAAGGAATCCGGCGTGGCGAGGTCTTCAGGCCACAGCACTCTGGCTTTCTGCACGAATTCCGCCGCTTTTTCATGCTCCCCAAGCCCGGCGTGGGCATTCGCAATGATCAATTCACTCACCGCGGGCATGTCACCGCGGGCCAAAGCGCTCTCTGCTTCGTCGATTGCCAGCCGATATCGGCCGTTTCGCAAATACGCCATCGCCAGCACCCGCTTGACCCGAGGATCGGCACAATCCTTGCCTGCGATACGATCCGCATAATACGCATCACCGAAGGCATCTTCGAGACTCTGCGGCGTGTCCAACGCCATGCCGATCTTCGCACGCAGCAGAAGAGCTGCCATGTCGCCGGGGTTCAGATCCAACGCCCGTTTGACGTTTGTTGTGGCCTCGTCCTCCTGGTCCAGGAAGAACTGCAACGCCGCAAGATTGCGCCAGGTCTCGGCCGTGTACGTCGGTTTGTCTCGATGCTCATCCCGCTGGGACAATTCGGTCGCGCGGCGCAGATGGTATTCGGCCTGCGCGAAATCGCGCTTCAGCGCGTAGGTCGTCCCCAGGTTGACCCATGGCGCGAAGTAGTCCGGTTCGGCATCGCGTGCCTCGCCATACACCGCGATCGCGTCGTCGTAACGCTTGAGCTTCTTCAAGATGACTCCGTGGGTGTTGAGCGCCCTGATGTTACGCGGCTCGATGTTCAGCGCCGCGCGGCACAGGCCATCCGCCTCCATGAGAATGCGCCGGCGCTGATCGGGATCGTCAACCGAGTTGGCCATCTCCTTCTTGTTACGTGCCAGTTGATAGAGGGCGCGCGTGTTCTTCGGCGAACGCGCCAGCGCGTCGCGAAAGAACACCTCGGCGCCGGACCACTCACCCTTCTCGGTCAAATCGACTCCGTGATCGACCCACCGTTCGACCTCCGCGTCACGATACTCACGCACCTTGTACACCAGCAGGCTGGCCGCAATGAGCATCAACACCGTCGCCGTCGCCGCGATCACGGGCGCCTTGTGACGCCGAACGTATTTGACGATCCGCTGCGTCGGCGACGGCGCTTTGGCGAAAATCGGCTGATCGTGAATGAACCGCGTGAGGTCTTCGCTGAACGCCCGCGCCGTCGCGTACCGGTCCGCGGGCGATTTCTCGAGCGCCTTGAGGCAGATCGTCTCGAGTTCTTGAGAAATGGCCGGTGACGCCCGCCGCAGCGGCTCGGGGTCCCGAGTGATCACCTGTCCCAGAAGCTCCCGCTCGTCCGTCCCTTTGAAGACCGGACGCAGCGTCAGCATTTCGTACATCGTCGCGCCCAGCGAGTAAATGTCCGTGCGGTGGTCCACTTTCACGCGCTTGGCCATCGCCTGTTCGGGGCTCATGTACCGCAGCGTTCCCACGATCGAACCGGTCATCGTGATCGAGCGATCACCGGAGCTCTTGGCCAGACCGAAGTCCGCAACCATGATGCGACCGTCATGGGACAAGATCAGATTGGCCGGCTTGATGTCGCGATGAATGATCCCCTGACCATGCGCGTAGTGAAGCGCGTCCGCGACGTCCGCGATCCAGCTTGCCACCTGCCGGTAGTACGCACGACCGCGCCCCCCCGGCGTCGTGACCATCGTCTCACCACCCGCATCGAACGCGTCGTCGTCTTCCCGCGCGACCGACGGCATGTGGGACGGGCTCGAAACGGCGAATCGAATGAGTTCGGTGAGGCGAATGGGCGACGCGCTCTGCGCGTCCTGCTCCGCCATGTGCCGGATCACCGCGCTGAGCGGCTGACCCGAGATCAATTCCATCGCGTAGTAGTGGGCGTCCTGCGATTCCCCGAAGTCGTAGATCGGGATGATGTGCGTGTGGTGCAGGCGCGCGGCCGCCGTCGCCTCGCGTCGAAACCGGGAAACCGCCGCAGGACTCGAACTCCCCACCATCATCGGCAGCACTTTGAGCGCGACCGAGCGGCTCAGCTTCGTCTGGAAAGCGCGGTAGACGATGCCCATGCCGCCCTGACCGAGCACGCCCGTGATCCGGTATCCTTCGATGTTCGGGTAGTGAGCCGACGGGTCGACACGCTCCGGCCGTTGCGAATCGTCGAGCGAGCGGGTCACATCCAGAACGCCCTCGTGCGGATCGCGCCTCAACGTTTCTTCACCGTCTTTCACCGCCGATCACCCCACACACAGGCGCGCGAGCGCAACATCGCGCGTTGGCCGACTCGCCGGCTCCACAGCGCCCATCCCTGCGTTTCGCGATTGTCTTCCCGGCCCCCCCGTACCCGACCCGCTCATCGACATGACCGCGGATCGCATCCCTAGTGTTCAATAAAACCCTGCCGCATGCAAGCAATTAACCACCCGCAACACACCGCCACCATGCCTTAAAGTGGCACTGTGACGCAATCAGCCGCGCGAAGCGTCTGGCACCAAGACTGTGGCAACGGCCGCGTGCCGTCCGTACAATTCGTATATGGACTCCTTTGACACGTCACTCCTAAGGGACCAGGTACCCGTTTTCCCGTTGCCGAACTGCGTGTTGCTGCCGGGCGCCGTACTGCCTCTGCACGTCTTTGAGCCGCGGTATCGAACGCTCGCGCGCGACCTGATCCACAAGCCGCCCAATCGACGACTGCTCGCGATCGCTCTGCTCAGCGGCGACTACGAACCCGTATACCACACCAACCACGCGCCGATTCACCACACCGTCGCCGTCGCGGAGATGATCCAGCACGCGCACCTGCCGGACGGCACATGCAACATTCTCGTCGCCGGACGCGCTCGGGCACGAATCACGCTGGAGGACACCACCGAAGTGTATCGCAGCGCCATGCTCGA
Source organism: Phycisphaerae bacterium (assembly GCA_029260255.1). Classification (GTDB taxonomy): domain Bacteria; phylum Planctomycetota; class Phycisphaerae; order UBA1845; family UBA1845; genus OFTM285. Next base: position 6,053 of record JAJDDR010000142.1, on the reverse strand, counting down.
GTGGCTGCCCACGGAGCCGCGCGACATGCTCGCGACCGTTGACGAGTCCATCGACAGCGTTCGGCGGCTCGTCCATGAAATCGCAAAGCACGGCGCTCACCACCGCGAAGTCGCACGCGGCATCCTCAACTCGTCGCTCTCCGCCGCAGCCCTGGTCGACATCTGCGCGTTTCACCTCGTGGGCACCAGCGGCACGCTCATCAAGCAGCGAATCCTCGAGGAAGAACGTCTCGAGGTGCGTGCCGAGATTCTCGCGGCCCAGTTGAGCCGCATGCTCGAACAGCAGCAGAGGCCCGATCTGTTCGGTGACGGTCCACGCACCTGGCCTCCACCCCCGCGACCAAACTGACCCGCCGCCGCAGGGGGGGACGCACGCAGCGGTTCGAGCACCGTTTCCGGAAGCAAGTCCCGGAAAACAAGGCTCCACATGCGTCATCCAGCGAATTCGCACAAGATGGGGAACGTCGGAATACTGGGCAAAATTAGGTGCCGTGGTCGACTCCTGACGAAAGGGTAAGGGATTACACAAGTAATTTTCCGGATTCCGTGGCTTCCCAGCTTGCCTAATGGCGCCATCTTCGTTATATCCTATGTTTGAAGGGGCGGATTGAGCACTCGTAAGTAAGCGGCCGTTACTTTCGGCGCTCGCGCGACGCGTTACCCACGCACGGTGGTCCGAACACCAGATCGCGTCGCATCCCCTCGGAGTCCGTCGACTTCCACAGATGGAAACAGACCCGGGTTCGCTCGGCTGCTTTCCGGTGCGGGAAAGGAAAGTAGTGGCCGGGCGGGTTCTCACGAGATTCCGTGGGTGCCTGCCCGACCACACGATTTTCACAGGGGCGCGACCGCCGTAGACTAAGCGAATCTGTCAGCGAAGGCGGGAACCATCAGCACCTGATCGGTCGGCACCATCGTGATCACATTCCAGGGACAGATCTGAGCGCAAAGCTTGCACCCGATGCACACGGGAAGATCAATCGTGCAGATTCCCATGGCGTAGCCCGGGTGCGACGGATCAGAGATCTTGTCAATGCAATCAACCGGGCACACGGTAACGCATGCGTCGCAGCCCGTGCAAAGATCCTCGTCGAGAATGGCGAGTTGCTTTGGTAGTTTCTTCTTCTTGGCCATCGGAACACCCAGTTGCCGACGCCTCGTCAGTTCGCCGCCGGTCGGACGGGTTGGACGAGTAACGACGCGGCAGTGTATCGCGCGGTGCGGTCGAACACAAGACGAGGTATCCCCGCGCCGGGGCAGGGGGGTGTGACCAGCAATTGTGGCATGCCAAGGGTAGGGCGGGTTCCACCCGCCTTCTTGCTGAGGCACTCTGCCACAAGGAATGGTCACACCCGCGGCAGCGGGTTCGCCGGCAGCCCGTACCCGCCGGACAAGATGTCGATGTTTCAACTCGCGCGATGCTGGTGTGTCTGCCCGTTTTGCCCCGATCCATTGTGACCCTGGATCCCCAAGTCGATACGCCGGTGACCGTTGCTGCCGTTGACGCCGTTTCTCCGCACGACCGCGTCAAGACCGAACGGCCTGTGCGCACTGACAACGGTGCTGGACGTGTAACGCCAACACCGAGGAAGCTTTCGACGGAGCAGCTCCTCAGCCGTGATCACGACCGCGCCCTTCGCGGCCATCTGTCTCAGCGACAAGTCCATCTCCGAGTGGTTCCAGGCCCCGCAAACATCGGAGACGATCGTCGCGCGTTTGTTCCGCGCGAGCAACCCGAGAACGACCGCTTTCACCTCGTGCTCAGCCACCGCACCCGCCACGATGAACTCGGCTGCGTTCAACTGCGTGATGAAGCGATCGGCCTTGGGATTTGCGAAGATGTCGCGAGAGCGTTGTGGGAATATCACTTGCTGATGCCGGCCGAACAGGTCGATCGGCACCGATAACATGTTGTCGCCGGCTATGAAGACCCGGTTGGGCAGCAGCGTGAAATCGAGTTTGGTCTGACCTCGTGTTCCTTCGACGCAACGGACCGGCACTGTTCTGTGGTCCAACTCCACGCCGCGATGCAAATCGAGCGTCGATATGACGGGAACCTGATTCCTCTTCACCCACGCGACGACCCGCCGCAAACACCGATACACGCCCGGGACGTCAAGCACCGGGCATGCACCGCCCGCGTCGAAAAAATCGTGCTGGGTGTTGAGGTCAATGAGTACGCAAGGCACGGTCTGCCCGAAATCTGATCGCTGCATTTGGCTTCTTTCCCTTGCAGCGACATCGACGCGACTGACAGGAAAACTTCCGACTGACACGGCCACGGTCGAAGTACTCCGAACTGATTCGACCGCGGGCCGCCTCCCCGTTTCCCGCTCGGCAAACGCGCGCCGGCCGCTGCTCACGGAATCCTACCACCAGTTTTTATCAATTGCGACGTCGATCTCGGTGATTCGCGCAAATTATTTGTTATAAGACGTTTAAGAGGATTACACTTCTCCGAGAAACCTGTGAGTTCTTCATAAGAGTTGCGCGAACAAGGGTTTACCCTAATCGACCGGCACGCGACCCGTCGACGCCTGTTCATCCTTACTTGACGGGCACAATTACCGCCGTATCGGGAATGGTCCGAGAGCCGCGAGCATGGGTTGAAACGTGACCGCCCCGTTTAGCGGCGACCCGCGGGGGAGCGCTCTGCACGCCGCACCCCCGTAACGCCGGACGCAGCGCTACCGCGGTTTGATCCGCAGCAGCGACGCGGCGTGCTCGACGCACTCGTCCGCCATCTCGCCGAGGAATCGACCCAACTCGCCCGACGGCATGAGCGCGACGAGGGCCCGGTAAAACTCGCCCGTGCGCAGCTCCGTGTCGTGAAGGAACCGCATCGCGCTGTTGAACGAAGTGTCGTCTCTTATATCGAGCATGCGTGCCCCGACGATCACCAGGCCCTTGTCTTCGGGTGTGAGGACGAAGTCGTCGTCCGGGAAGTGCTTCGCGGCCAGTCGCTCGAGTGCCGTCTGGTGTCCCTGCTCCTCCTTCTGCATCGCGCGAAAAACCCGGCGGTGGTCGTCGCTGACGGCCTTGTCCGCGAGCACTCCGTAACGGTAGGAAGCCACCGATTCGCCGTAAATCGCGATCGCGAGTTTCTTGGCGTCGGGCATGCCCTCGAGTTCTGTCGCGTAGTCTTCCACCATGCCGCTCCTTCTAGCAAACATGGTCCCATCCCACAACCACCCGACCATGAAGCTACGCAGCGAGCGTTGACGCGGAGCTGCGCCGCTCGTACCGTAGGATGACACTCACGAGCCAGGAGATATCACAGATGAAAACGATTTCTATGACGTTGGCGGTTTTGCTGACAGTCTGCGCTCTGACGCACGCACAAACACCCGAGGCGGTCAAGCTCGTGACCGACGACGGCGTCAACATCGTCGCCGATTACTACAAACCCAAAGCCGCCGGAAGCCCGGTCGCGATTCTCCTGCACATGCATCGATCGGACCGCAGCGCGTGGAAGCCGCTTGTTCCCGTTCTGCAGCGGTCCGGTTTCGGCATAATGGCCATCGACATGCGCGGACACGGCGACAGCCTCTTTCCGAGTGAGATGAACCTCGCCCAACGCTCGGTGGATCGAGACCCGACGCTGTACAACGCGATGTATCGCGACCTCGCCGCGGCGTACGCCTGCCTGTCCAAGCGGAAGGAACTCGACATGTCACGCCTGGTCATCATCGGCGCGAGCGTCGGATGCAGCGTCGCCATCGACTACGGGCGGCGTGACCGATCGGTCGACGTCGTCGTGTGCATGACGCCGGGCGAAAACTACCTCGGCGTCGACTCGGTCGATCACATCAAGAAGTACGGCGACAGACCGATACTGCTTCTCGCGACCGAAGACGAACGGCGCGCCGCCGAGAAGCTGGGCGAGGTCAACAGCACCGCGACCGTCGAGATCGTGGGAACCGGCCGCGTTCACGGCACGCACATGTTTGGAGAAATCGACGGCATCGAGAAACAGATCGTGGCGTTCGTTCGGGACAACGTCGGTCCGCCGAACGCGAAGGCGGCGAAACGTGCCGGCGACTCCGGACGATGACGCTCCGCATCGGCCATATCGAAATCGACGCCCCCTTCGCGCAGGCGGCGTTGAGCGGTTACAGCGATCTTCCGATGCGGCGGATCGCGCGGCGACTCGGGGCGCCGTACGCACTCAACGAGGTCATTCTCGACAAGACCGTCAACCAACGCGGCAAGAAGCGCAAGCAGATCCTCCGCGTGACGGAAGACGATCATCCCGTCGGCGGGCAATTGATGGGCGCCGATCCGAACGACTTCGGACCGGCGGCCGCGGCAATGGCAGACGCGGGGTACGACGTCATTGACATCAACTTCGGCTGCCCGGTGCGGAAGGTTCTGGGTCGATGTCGCGGCGGGTTTCTGCTGTCGCAACCGGACGTCGCACTCGAAATCGTCCGGCGCGTGTACGACGCGGTGGGCGCAACGAAGCCGGTCACCGTGAAGATGCGGCGCGGCATGGACGACTCGGCCGAAAGCGAGCGCGACTTCTTCGCGATTCTCGACGGCGTCTTCGAGATCGGCGCGGCCGCCGTCACGGTCCACGGCCGCTCCGTCCGGCAGCGCTACGTCGGACCGTCGGATTGGAAGTTCCTGAAGCGCGTCAAGCGGCACGTCGGAGACGGAATCGTGTTCGGCAGCGGCGATCTGTTCAGCGCCGAGGCGTGCATGCGCATGATGGCGGAGTCCGGCGTCGACGGCGTGACCATCGCGCGCGGCTGCATCGGAAACCCGTGGATATTCGCCGAGTGCCGGGCGCTGCTGGCCGGTTCGCCGCTGCCCCCGCCGCCGTCGGTCGCCGAGCAAGGGCGTGTGATCGCGGAGCACTACGCGGAGTCCACCAACGTACACGGACCGAGATTGGCCGGTCGGCTGATGCGTAAGTTCGGGATCAAGTACAGCGAGCACCACCCGGACGCGCGAAGCGTGCGTGATGCATTCATCGCGGTCACCACGCCGGACGAAGTCCAGAACGTGCTCGACCGGTGGTACGATCCACAAGCGGACTGGCCGCCCGCGATACGCCGCGCCGGTCACGGCGATCTCATCGCCGCCGGCGCGGAGATGTGATACGATCAATCACCGCAAGGGTGTGGCAAAAAACACTGTGGCAAAAAGTGTGGCACCGGTTTTCAACCGGTGAATTCACCGGGGTATTCATGAACCTGTTCGATCAGCACCTTCACTCTCGCCATTCCTTCGACTCGTATGCCGAACCGATCGAAAGCGTCCGCCACGCGATCGAGATAGGCTTGAGCGGGCTGAGCTTCACGGAGCACTACGACACCCATCCCGACGAGGCGCCGGCCTGCGTCTTCGATGAAGACGCGTACACCGACACGGTCGCGAAGCTGCGCACCGAGTTCGGCCGCGACATCTTCATCGGCAAGGGTGTCGAGATCGACTACCAAGCGGACAGCATGGATGCGATCGTCTCGTTCGTCGAGCGGAGCGGTTTCGATGTCGTATTGCTCAGCGTCCATTGGTCCGAAGGCAAGCCCATCCACAAGGCGGACGTGTGGGAGAACAGAGACCCTTCCGAAGTCACGCGCTGCTATCTGCGATCGGTACTCGCGGCCGTTCGTCATTGCGAGCGCCTGCATCGCAGCGGCCGGCGCGTGTTCGATGTGCTCGGGCACATGGACTTCTGCAAGCGCTACTCCAATCGATTCGCCGGGTCGATGCACGTTGCGGAGCACATGGACGTTATCGAGGAGATTCTCACCGCCTGTCTCGCGGCGGACCTGGTGCCGGAGGTCAACACGTCGACGCTTCGCAACGACTTGCCCGACCCGATGCCCGGCGAGGCGACGATGCGCCGGTACGCCGAGTTGGGCGGCACGATGATGTCTCTCGGCTCCGACGCGCACCGCTCGACGCAGGTCGGCGCTGACTTCGATCGCGCGCTCGATATGCTCCGCGCCGCTGGGGTAGGCCAACTCGCCGTCTTCCGATCGCGCGACCGACAGGCCGAGTCGATTGCGCGCTAGCAAGAGTGTGGCACCGGTTTTCAACCGGTG
>JAJDDR010000141.1 GCA_029260255.1 Phycisphaerae bacterium | reverse complement strand
CAGGCTGGGGACACCGGTCAACTGCGACGACGGCCAGGCCTGCACGACGTTGGACCTGTGCGACGAGATCAATGACACCTGCATTCACGTTGTCAACAACGGTCTCTGCGACGACGGGTTGTTCTGTACCGGTGTGGAGGTATGCACACCGGTGATCGGGTGCGAATCACCGAATCCGCCGTTGTGTGCCGATGGCGTGCCCTGCACGGATGATTTCTGTGACGCCCTCACGGACGCCTGCGCAAGCACGCCCAACAACGCCAACTGCGACAACGGGTTTTTCTGCGACGGGGTCGAGGTTTGCGACGCCGTCCTCGGATGCGTGTTCGGCGTCGACCCGTGCAACGACGGCATCGACTGCACCATCGACGCGTGCAACGAGACAACCGACATCTGCGTCCCCGTGCCCATCGACTCGACGTGTGACGATGCACTCGTCTGCGACGGAGTGGAAACGTGCGACGAACTGCTCGGCTGCCAACCCGGAACCCCGCTAGACTGCGACGACAGCAGCGTCTGCACAGCTGACTCCTGCGACGAAGCGCTCGGTGGGTGCGTCAACATCGACATCAGCGCCGACTGCGAAGAGGGCAATCCGTGTACCGACAACACCTGCGACGCGGCGCTCGGCTGCATCACCACGAACAACTCCGCTCCGTGCGATGACATCAACGCATGCACGTCCGGCGACACCTGCGCGAACGGCTCCTGTGCGGGCGCGCCCATCACCTGCGACGACGGGGACGACTGCACCGCCGATTCCTGCGACCCCGTCACCGGGTGCACCACCGCGTGCGCCCCCGCCGGAACAACATGCAACACCAGCGGCGTCTGTGACGGTGCCTGCTTCTGCGTTCCGGGTGGATCGATCTGCCCCGGCGGCACCGCCGCGGAGTGCTGCGACCTTGACGCCAATGCCATCCGCGACGACGCATGCGTGTGGTGCGCCTGCGACGCCGGTTCGTGCAACAACCTCGACATCAGTTTCGCCGACATGGCAGGCCCGTTCGGCGACTGCGTGCCCGACGGGTTCTGCAACATCCACGACGCCAACGCCGCGCTAGCCTGCTTCGCAGACACCACCGGCTGCGAGACGATCAACATCGACGCCGGCGGGCCGTTCGGCGATTGCACGCCCGACGGATTCTGCAACATCCACGACACCAACCACGCACTGACCTGCTTCTCGGGTGAAACCGCGTGCTCGTGCGGGCCCTCGCCCGCAATCGCTCCGCGCGTCGTCGATGAGGCAACGCTGTCCCTCCTCGCGGTTCGACGCATCGTACGCCCCGGCGATACCTTCGAGGTCCGCGTATCCATCAACGACGCGATCGAGAACCTTCAGAGCTACCAGTTGGACACCGTCGTAGCCGGTGGGCGCCGCGGGTTCCTCGAACTGATCGACATCACCGTCGAGAACCGCGGCGACTCCGTCTTCGGTGAAAGGGACGACACGTTCTCCGCGATCAACGTTGCCAACGGGCAGATGCTCGCCGGCCGATACACCGGCGGCGCGCGAACCCGCGCGAACGGCTACCTGGCCACGTTCACCTACCGGGCGTCGGACGACGCGCGCGGCACGTTCGTCATCGACCTCTCGCACGACGAGACCAACGGCGACCAGACGTACCTGATCGCGTCGTTCCGCGACAAGATCGCCGTCCGCTCGACGAGTCCGGCCGTCGTAGTCATTTCCGGCGGAGCGGTGTGGCACCGGTTTCCAACCGGTGAATGACGCGCGTGGCACCAAGTCACTGTGTCGACGGCGGCCGGCGACCCTGCGCGACATCCTCGTCGAACGTCTTCTTGCGCCTGAGGATGTGATGGTAGTGCTGGGCGAAGCGGTGCGACTCGTCGCGCACGTGTTGCAGCAGCCGCAGGGCGGCGTTGTTACGCGGCAGCCGAACCGGCGAGCTCCGGGCCTGAATGTAAATCTCCTCCATGCGCTTCGCCAGTGAAACCACCATAGGCGGCTGAATGTCCATCTCCCGGAACGCCTCCTGCGCCGCGTGCAATTGACCCAAGCCGCCGTCGATCAGGATCACGTCAGGGTAAAGCTCCTCACCCTGCGCCGCGTACCGATACCGGCGCGAAACAACCTCGCGAATGCTCGCGTAATCGTCGGAGCCCTCGTGGCTCTTGATCTTGAACCGCCGGTACCCGTTCTTGAACGGCTTGCCGTCGATGAAGCAGACCAGCGAACCCACCGTCTCGGCACCCATCAGATTGGCGATGTCGATCCCCTCGATGCTGCGCGGCGGAGATTCCATCTCCAGCAGATCGGCCAGCTTCTGCAACCCATCCGTCGGGTCGACGAAAAACGCCTCGGGTTGGACGTTTTCATGGACGTCGCCGGATAGCGCCAACGCCTCAATGGACTTGATCCGATCGCGAAGACGCGCGGCCTCCTCGTAGTCGCGCGTGTCTGCGGCCGCGTTCATCTCCCTGGTCATCTGCCGGACGACGACGCTGCGCTTGGAGGCCATGAACTTCTTCAGGCGATCGATGTCTTTCTTGTAGACGTCCTTCGAGATGAGATCCGCGCAGGGCGCAGTACACTGCTTGATGGCGTGCAGCAGGCACGGGCGAAAGAACCTGCGCGACGCGTCGTCGGCGCGAATGTCCAACTCGCACGTGCGGTACTTGAACACGCGCTGCAAGGCGTTGACCGCGTCGCGGATCGCCGTCACATTCGAAAATGGACCGTACAGCTTGCTCCCCTTGTGCCGCGGCGTCCGCGTCACGAACACACCGGGAAAGTCGTCGCCGGTGGTGATCTCGATGTACGGAAAGGTCTTGCCGTCCTTGAGCTGCGCGTTGAACTGCGGTTGAATGTCCTTGATGAGACGGGCTTCGCGGAGCAGGGCGTCGACCTCGGTCTCGCAATCGAGGAAGTCGATGTCGGTGACCATCGTCGCCATCCGGGCGATCTCCGGTCCGCGTGTGTTCAGCAAATCGGCCGACGGCTGGAAGTAGCTGCCGGCCCGCGAACGCAGGTCCTTGGCCTTCCCGATGTAGAGCACCCGCCCCTGGCTGTCCTTCATGAAATACACGCCGGGTGTCTTCGGGAAACGGGCGATACGCTCGCGGAGTGTGAGGATTCGCTGCTCGTCCATCATACCGGCGGATTGTAGCGGAGCGGGCGCCGGGGACCACGGGAAGCGACCGGTGGGCTTCGCCGGTCGGATCGGGTATCGTTCCCGGCTCGGAAAGACTACCTCTGTGAAGGCCTGGGTCTGAAACTCCATGCGGTATTCGCGAGTCTACATCGCGTCCATCGGGTACGAGCTGGCGCCAAACGTGATCGCGTCCGCGGCGTTGGAGGACCGACTCGCGCCGGTGTGCGAAGCGTTGCGAGTACCGCCCGGCCAGATCGCGCTGCTGACCGGCGTCCGCGAGCGGCGATTCTGGGATCCCGGCGTCTCGATGGCCGGCGGAGCGGCAAAAGCGGGTGCCAAGGCCCTGGCAGCCGCCGGAATCGAACCGGGCGACGTCGGAATGCTGATCTACGGCGCCGTCTGTCGTGACAACCTGGAACCCGCAACCGCCTGTGCCGTGGCCGACACGCTCGGCGTGCGCGGCGGAGCGATCGTCCACGACGTATCCAACGCCTGCCTCGGGGTGATGAACGCCATATTCCAGGTCTCCAACGCGATCGAGTTGGGGCAGATCCGCGCGGGGCTGGTCGTCGCCTGCGAATCGGCACGGCAGATCGTGGACCTGACGCTCGAGCGAATGCGCGACCAATGCAGCATGGAGATGTTCAGGACATCCATGGCCACAATGACCGGAGGCTCCGGCGCGATCGGCGTCGTGTTGACCGACGGCTCCATCGGCCGCGACGGGCATCGCGTTGTCGGCGGCGTTGTTCGCAGCGCGCCCGAGCATCACGCCCTCAGTCGCTGGGGTCCTGACACGGGAATCCCGGCGAGCGGACCGCTCATCATGGAAACCGATGCCGTCGGGACGCTGGAACACGGCGTCGCCCTGGGAACACAAACCTATCGGGATTTCCTCCCCGAGATCGGCTGGCACGCGTCGGGCCCGCAGCGCGTGATCTGCCACCAAGTCGGCGCGGCCCACCGGATCGCGGTCCTGAAGGCGCTCGGAATCCCGGTCGAGCGCGACTTCTCGACGTTCGAATACCTCGGCAACATCGGGACGGTCTCGATTCCGATCACGGCTGCGATCGCCGAGGAACGAGGATTCCTCGAGCCCGGACAACGCGTCGCTTTCCTCGGGATCGGAAGCGGACTGAACTGTCTCATGCTGGGCATCGAGTGGTAGAGTCAAACCCTTGACGTTCGACATTGCTCCGCACCGCCATCTGTATCCGTTCGAGAGCCACTGGCACGAGGTCGGTGGCAAGCGGATGCACTACGTCGACGAGGGGCGCGGCGAGCCCGTCGTTCTCGTTCACGGCAACCCCACCTGGTCGTTCTACTTCCGCAACCTGATCGCCGGCCTTCGGAATCGGTACCGGGTCGTCGCCCCGGATCACATCGGCTGCGGGCTCTCCGACAAGCCAAGCAACGCCGAGTACAGCTATCGACTCGAACAACGCGTCGCCGATCTCCAATCCCTGATCGACCACTTGCAGCTCGGCGACGATCTCACCTTCGGCGTCCACGACTGGGGCGGCATGATCGGCCTGACGTGCGCCCTGCGCATGCTCGAACGTGTGCAACGCGTGATCGTCTTCAACACCGCGGCTTTCGGACTGCCATCCGGAAAGCGCCTGCCGTTGCGACTCAGGATCGTTCGCAACATACCCCCGCTGGCAAACGTATTGGTGCGCGGGTTCAACGCCTTCAGCGAGGCGGCCACCCGCATGGCCTGCGTGAAGCCGCTGCCGACAGATGTTCGCTCCGCGTACGTCGCGCCGTACGACAGTTGGGCAAACCGGATCGCCACGCTACGCTTCGTCCAGGACATTCCGCTGCGTTCCGGCGACCCGAGCTACGACCTCGTGCGCTGGACGGATGAGAACCTGAACCGCCTCGACGGAGTTCCAATGTTGATCTGCTGGGGTGATCGGGATTTCGTCTTCGACAGTCACATCCTGGCGGAGTGGAAAAGGCGATTCCCAGCCGCGTCGGTGCATGCATTCGCCGACGCGGGGCACTACGTGCTGGAGGACGCCGGAGACGAGATCCTCGCCCTGGTGCGCGAGTTCCTGACGCAGCATCCCGTCTCGAACAGACCCGCCGAACCCGTGGAAAACGTCTCATGATCGATCGAGTCGGGCGAGTCGAGACACCGGCGGAAACCTGTAACATCGCCCATCAGCTCCGCGCCATGGCCCGGCGATTCCCCGACAAGCACGCCGTCGTTTGGCCGACCGCGCGCGACGGAGGCTACGGGCACATCACGTTCGACGCGTTGAACCGCGAGACCGACCGCTACGCCCACGGACTCGATGCAGCCGGCGTGACGCGCGGCACGCGCACCATCGTCTTCGTCAAGCCCGGCGTCGAGTTCTTCGCGCTGACCTTCGCGCTGTTCCGCATCGGCGCCGTTCCGGTCATGATCGATCCCGGGATCGGCAAGCAGCAGATGCGGTCCTGCCTGTCGCAGGTGGACGCCGATGCCTTCATCGGAGTGCCGCTCGCCCACGTCTTTCGCAAGCTGTATCCGGGTTCGTTTCGGCGAGTGCGCGTCACCGTCACGGTCGGCCGGCGATGGCTCTGGGGAGGACAACGCCTGACCGACGTTCGCGCCGACCATGATCGACCGTACGAATCCGCCCCGACGCGCGCCGACGAGACCGCGGCCATCCTCTTCACCAGCGGCAGCACCGGACCGGCCAAGGGCGTTGTCTACACACACGGCGTGTTCGACGCCCAGGTTCGATACCTCCGCACGCACTTCGGGTTCTCCGACGAAGAGACAGACCTGCCGACGTTCCCGCTGTTCGCCCTGTTCGACGCCGCCCTCGGCATGACAGCCGTTATCCCGGACATGGACTTCACGAAACCCGGTTCCGTCGACCCGCGCAAGATCATCGCGCCGATTCACGATTACGGCCTGACGCACATGTTCGGATCGCCCGCCCTGCTCGATCGCGTCAGCCGCTACGGCGTAGCCCACGGCGTCCGCCTCCCGACGATCAAGCGCGTCATCACGGCCGGCGCGCCGGTGCCGCCCTCGGTTCTCGAACGCATGCACGCCATGTTGCCCAACGACGCGCTGATTCACACCCCCTACGGCGCGACCGAGTCGCTCCCCGTGGCGTCGATCAACAGCCGCGAGATCCTCGGCGACACATACATGCGAACCGCGACCGGCGGCGGGACCTGCGTCGGTCGCCCGATGGACGGGATCGACGTGCGAATCATCCCCATCGATGACGAACCGATCGCCGACTGGTCGGACGAACTTCCGCTTCGCTGCGATGAGATCGGCGAGATCGTGGTCAAGGGTCCGGTCGTCACCCGCGCCTATCACAACGACGCCACCGCCACCGCCGCCGCCAAGATCGGCGAGGGTGCCACGTTCTGGCACCGAATGGGCGACGTGGGTTACTTCGACGAACGCGGCCGGCTGTGGTTCTGCGGGCGAAAGGCACACCGCGTCGTGACCGCGGATGAAACACTGTACACCGTGCCCTGCGAGGCCATCTTCAATCAACACCCCGACGTCCGCCGCAGTGCCCTCGTCGGACTCGGCCGACGCGGCGCGCAAGCGCCGGTGATGTGCATCGAGTTGGAGGTAACCTCCCGCCGGCGCGATCGCGAAGCGCTGACGGCTGAGTTGCGAAAACGCGCCGCCGCGAACGATCTGACCCGGCGAATCCACACCCTGC
>JAJDDR010000015.1 GCA_029260255.1 Phycisphaerae bacterium | reverse complement strand
TTTTGTGGCGGGAGGTGGAGGCGGGAGATGGGGCGGAGGCGGGGTGAAGGGCGCGGGGCGGTTGTTCGGTGCTCAGAGGGGCTCGGGAGACCGTCGCGACGCCGAAAATGGGGCGGCAGAGCCCCTACGCCGCCGCATTGTGCGTTTTTTGCGCAGACTTTGTCCAGCGCTTGATGTTCAGGGCAATGAACTTGAACTTCACAGTGCGCGCGACGGCTGGACTGCCGCGGACACGGAGATGGCCACCACCGTAGGGACGCTTGTATTCCGAATTCGTCGCCTCAATGCCACTGCGAAGACGGTAGCCGTCTTTGAACTCCTTGGTGCATTCTCGACGCCGACGGGCCGAAGTCGCGCCCTCTGGCAGTGACCATCGCAGTGTCACAGGCGTGACGCCGTCATTCCCACGAGCCGGACAATGACTAGGCCAACTGCAACGCGCACATCGCTTGGCGTCCATTCGAGCATAGTGGCGGCGAGCTGACTGGCTGCATTCACCTTGTTCCACTGGCGCTTGTCCCATCGGGCAATGATCGATGCGTTGACCGTCGGAACTGAATGCGAAGTCATCCAGAATGAAATCGCCTTCGTCTACCTGCGGCTTGCGGCCACACGACGGTGACACCAGATCCACACCACGCGCGGCCGCATCCACAATGTTCTGCCCGCGACCGTAGTTCGTATCCGCCAGCAGTGTCTCCGGCTTGCAGTCCTTGGACTCCAGGTCGTCGAGCACTGGAATCGTCGCATGCTGATCACTCTCGTGGGCCCCTTCCACAGAGATATGCGTGACGACCTCTATCTCATTCTCCGGGTCGCACGTCTCTGCCACTTGAACCTGGTACCCTTTGCCCTTGTGGCCATACGTCGCGTCGTCGTCACTGCCTTGCAGCGAGGTGGCCGGGATCTTCTCCACTTTCGGATCCTTCGGCCGAACCGGAACGCCCTCGGGACCGTCGCCGTCTGGATCGGTCGGATCCTCGTCTTCAATGATGCACTGTTCGTCCAGCAGTCGCTTGAGACGAAGATAGCTCGGCATTCCCGGAACACGGACAAGTCCGACTGGTCGGCGATGGCCGCGGAAGCGATCCACCAGTCGCCACACATCCGCCGCACACTGAGCCAACCGGCGACGACCGTCCGATGCGGGCGAGTCTGCAAAGTAACCCTCGCGATCGACGTAGCGCTCGTGGATCCCCTTGGGCAGAGCCGCGAATAGACGCGGGTGTTGTTTTCTGAGCTTTCGGGCAAATGCCGCAATGGTGTGTGTGAAAAGACCCAGCCGAGTCAGCACGGCCATGTTGCTGCGAATGTGTGTGGAGTCCAGACGCTGCTTGCCGACTTTGAGCCCGCAGTCCGCGATGATCGCCCGAACGACCTCGTCAAACAGCGCGCTGTAGGTCAATGTGCCCTCTTCTTCGGCTGCGCTCATTTTGACGCGGAAGTTGTGCAGTGTCTTTTGGCACACGTGGGCCTCTTCGGGCTCGACGTTGAGGGCGTATTGCCATGCATTGTTGAACTCGAAGTTGTCCAGAGCGGCCTCGTCGGTCGAATCGAACATCTCTTTGAGGATCAGCAGGCCGAGCGTGGCCGCGACGGGCTTGTTGGGTCGGCCATTGTCCTGGCAGAACAGTGGCCGGAATGTCTCTTCATTGGCCAGCAGCACGGGCAGTGCTTTGCGTCGAAAGCCGCCGGCCCAGTGGTTCTTTTCCAGTCGCGCGATTTTCTTCGGCGAGAGGAGCACGTTGAGCGAATCGAAGGTGGCTTGTGAATCCGTGCGTCGAAACATGGGTGACCGTCCTTGCCAAACCGGAATGATCTCGTTCCGTCAACCCAAAAACACCAGCACGCGGCGCGCCATCCTGCCCCAAAACGCCAGGGGGTTTTACGAGGAAATCAAGGTTTCACCTTTCCCCAACCGAGACCCTCATTTTCGTCAACAACTTCTTCGCGTGGATCACGGCGGAAGCACTACGCGGCACGCGCGGCATCGTCGACAAGTACATTGGCGACGAGATGATGATCGTCTTCTCGAAGGAGTTTGACTCCGAGGATCCATTCATCGACGCCGTTCAAGCCGCTCGTTACATGAGCGAAGATGATGTGCTCAGTTTCTGTCCGCACATGGGGATTGCCAGTGGCCTCGTTACAGTCGGATACGTCGGCACAGCGGTCAAGTACAATTGCTCCACTTACGGTGCTCCTATAGCACTGGCGGCGCGGTGTGCAGAAGTACGACCGAAACTCGATGGTAGCCAACCGATTTCTAGCGTCATGGTCTTCCCGGCCGGCGAGTGGGAGCATCGAAACCTCGACGAGGTTTTCCCGTCACGCACGGATACCGTCGCGGATGGCACAACTCAAGAGCGAGGCCATCCCTGGGAATTGCTGCCGCCAAGGACTGTTGACTTGAAGAATATCGGTTCTGTTGAGATTCGTGAAATCATCAATCCAGCAGTGTATCTTCCCTCACGGTCGGCGGAGGATCGTGCCAGAGGATCATTGAAAGTGCTTTCCGAGATGGGACGTTATTGGCCACGTAGGAAATGATGCAAACGAGCCTGTAGATGCAGAATCCATCCAACCGGGAGATGCAACGGACGTGAAACAGCATGCGGCATCGTTCAGCATCGGCGCATCTGGCGTTGACGACACGGTTGCGTACATCAACGCGCAGGAGGAGCATCATCGCGCGAGGACGTTCGAGGACGAATTCACGGCGTTTCTCAAGCGGCACGGGATCGCGTATGATGACCGGTATGTCTTTGGCTAGCGTTCGATCGTCCCTACGGGACTCGAACACGCCGGGCCACGTTTTGATCCCAGTGTTGAAACGCTGGGCTATTGTCGGACGTCCCTACGGGACTCCGCAGCATGCAGAACTCTGGTGGGGACGGCAGTGAAACACACTCCACGCATATTACTCGCGAAGATCGGTTTGGACGGGCATGATCGCGGTGTCAAGGTATTGGCACGCAGCTTTCGGGAGGCTGGGTTTGAGGTTATTTATACCGGGCTTTGGCAGACGTGCGAGGCGACGATGTACGCAGCGATGCAGGAGGACGTCGATCTTGTCGGCGTGAGTCTGCTGTCCGCGGCGCACATGACCGTGGTGCCGGAATTGATGAAACATCGCAAGGCGCTCGGCGTCGAGAACATCCCCGTTCTGCTCGGCGGCATCATTCCCGAAAAGGATCAGCCCGCCGTGCGCGACATGGGCGTTGCGGCCGTGTTCAACCCGGGATCCTCGGTCGCCGATATCGTCGAGACGATCAAGAAGCTCACGGCCGAGAAGCGCGCGACGGACACTGAACATCCGCGTGAAGGCTATGTGGCCGGCGACCCTGTCGCGCTGGCCCGCATGATTACCAGCATTCAGCGCGGTCGCGTTTCGAGCGACTGGGCGCCGCCGGCGGGTACGGCCACGGTGGTGGGCATCACGGGCGCACCCGGTGTGGGGAAGAGCTCCTTCATCGGCAAGCTCGGCGAGGAACTGCGGACGCGCGATCTGAAGGTGGCCGTCATCGCCGTCGACCCGACGTCACCCATCACGGGCGGCGCGTTGCTGGGCGATCGGCTACGCATGATGCACGGCAAACCAGGCGCGGACTTCTTCATCCGCAGCTTGGCGAGCGCGGACGTCCAGGGCGGTCTGGGTCCGCAATGTCAGGACGTCATCCAACTGCTCAACGGGTTCGGCTTCGACATCATCCTGGTCGAGACGGTCGGCGCGGGGCAATCGGACGTCACCATCCGCGAACTCGTCGATCACGTCGTGCTTCTGGTAATGCCGCAGTCGGGTGACGCCATCCAGTTCTCTAAGGCGGGCATCATGGAGATCGCCACGCACTTCGTGCTCAACAAGTGCGATCTTGAAGGCGCCGACGCGACCCACGCGCAGATGATCAGCGCCCTGGGCGACAGCCGACCCATTCACCGCGTCAGCACGGTCAACGGAGACGGCATCCCCGCGGTGGCGGACTGGCTGGCCGGCGTACGCACCGTCGCATGACGCGCACGCCGGAGTCGTATCTATCTCCGCGAACTCCGTGAGGTCATGTCCAACTCCGCCAGCAGCGCTTCGGTTTGATCGAGCAGGTCTTCGAACAGTCGCATGGCGTCGCGAACGGGCTCGGGCTTGGTCATGTCCACGCGGGCGATCTTCAGCACGTCGATGGGGTACTTGGTGCTGCCGCTTTCCAGGAAGGAGAGATACGCATCACGGGCGCCGGGCTCGTTGTTCATGATTCGGTCGGCGATGTTGGAAGCGGCGCAATAACTCGTCGCGTATTTGTACACGTAGAAGTTGTAGTAAAAGTGCGGGATGCGGATCCAGTACTTGTCCACCAACTCGTCATGCGTGTAAGCGGGACCGTAGTACTTGGTCATGATCTCGCGATAGGCCGCGCCGAGTGAATCGGCGGTCAGGGGCTTGCCCGCTTCGGCCATCTGGTGAATGCGCTGCTCGAACTCGCTAAACATCGTCTGGCGGAACACGGTGCCGCGCATGCCTTCGAGGAACTCGCACAGCAGATACAGCCTCTTCTTCGGGTCCTTGGTGTGTTCGAGGACGTAGTTCTGCAGGAGGATCTCGTTGCAGGTCGACGCAACTTCCGCGCAGAAGATGTCGTAGTCGCTGTAGACGTAGGGCTGCGTGCTGCGGGACATGTACGAGTGCATCGAGTGGCCCATCTCGTGGGCCAGCGTCGACATGTCCTCGTAGGTGTCATGAAAGTTCATGAGGACGTAGGGTTGGGTAAGGAACGAGCCGCTGGAATAGGCGCCGCTCCGCTTGCCCTTGGTGGGATAGACATCCACCCAGCGCGTTCGGAAGCCCTTTTCCATCTGGGTCAGGTAGCGACCGCCCATCGGCTTGAGCGCGGTGAGGATTGTCTCGACGGCCTCCTCGAATGTGTAGGTCAGGTCCTGATCGGCGATGAGGGGTGCGAAGAGGTCGTACGCATGGACTCCGTCATCGAATGCCAACACGCGCTTTCGTATGGTCTGGTATCGGTGCAGCAGGTGGAGGTTCTCGTTCACCGTCTTGACAAGCGTGTTGTAGACGGCGATGGGGATGTTCCCGCCGTCGAGGGAAGCCTCGAGGCAACTGTCGTAGTTCCTCGCCTTGACGGTGAGGATGTGGGTCTGAACGACGCCATTGATCAGAGCGGCGGCGGTATTGCGGTAGTTGGCGTACGTGCCGACGATGGCCTGGTAGGCGTCCTTTCGGACGCGGCGATCGGAGGAGCGCATGAACAGGTAGAAGGCCGAGTCGTCAAGCTCGCGCGATCGGCCTTGCTCGTCGGTGATCGTCGGGAATGACAAGTCGGCGTTGGACAGAAGATTGTACGTGTTGTAGGGAACGCTCAGGACCTCGCCGGTCATGGCCAGGAGTTCTTCCTCGCGGGGTGACAGGATGTGTTTCTGCTGCCGGAAGAGATCGTCGAGCGACTGGCGATAAAGCGCCAGGTCCGGAAACTCCCGCATCCAGGAATCGAGTTGGGCGAACGGGATGGCGATGAGTTCGGGTTCGAGCCAGGACATCGTTTGACCATAGTTGATGGCCAGCGAGCGCGCGCGCGACTCCATGGCTTGGTGCGTGCCGACGCGCGTATCCTGATCGGCCAGCAGGGACGCGTAGACGTAAACGCGGTCGAGCTTCGCTTCCGTGTGATCGCGCGCCTGGAGCGCCTTGTACAGATGCTCGGCGCCCTTGCCCAAAGTCCCCTTGTACGCGGCGAGCGCCGCTACCTCCTTCTCGACGGCGGCGAATTCGGTTTCCCATGCCGCCGCGGTGGCGAAGATGTCCTCGGTTGCCCAGAGGTACTTGGCGTCGATCTCGCTGCGTTCGCGGACTTTCGTGGAATCATCGCCCAGCAGCGCGGCGGCCGGGATCAACACGGCGTAGGCGAACAGGCCGGTCGACACGGTGCGAAGAGAAGTTTGTCCAAGGTGCCTCATCGGATTTCCTCATGACGGGCGTCCGGATGGATCATCCAGCCGACGGCGGCCCCGTCCGCCGCAGTCGGCCAGGGTGTGCTTCACGCGCTTAAGGAAGACCGCGCGCGATCAAGGGTACATCATCGAGCCACCGAATGCCACCCAGAATGCGATGCACCGCGGTGCCGCCGGGCTGCGCAGAAGGCCCATCCCCTAGCGGGTGCGTGTTCCTCTAAACGTGCCTTCATACACGTCGGAACCGCTGAACGAGCCGATCGGGACGCCGCGCAGTGCGAGATCACCGGTAACGAGATCGCCGTCGATAACGAAGCTGAACTGCGAGCCGCTCTGCACTTCGTAGGTGGTTCCGATCGTGCCGGACAAGAAGACCTGCAAACCTTCGGGGAGGACGAACCGGTTGGGGTTGGCACCGCCGACGTCCGCCCGGAAGACGGCAAACGCTCCGCCGTCCGCGCCGGTGGTCAGGTCGAAACTGCTCGCGGAACCGCTCGTGGCCGACAGAGAGAGCCCCCCCACGATTCCGACGTCGGCGATGGAGGTGTTCTGAGAATCCACCAGGGATGCACTCGTGTAAGCGACCTCACCAAACGCGTCCTCGCCTCGTGCGACGGTTAATTCGGCGTCGATGACGATTCCGCTGATCAACAGTGAATGGGCGTCGATGGATACGGCGAAGACGAGCGTGTCACCGCCAGCGGGGCCGTCGCTGTTGAGGTTGAAGTTCGGGTCGAAGTCCGACGCGCCGCCTCCGCCGTCGAGGGTGGGCGGCGGGATGCTGCCGCCTTGATCGCTCGGGACCGGCACACAGCGCAGACCCGGGACGCAGGTCAACGCAAGCGACGCGGCGTAAAGGACACGCGACCGCCGCACCACCACGTCAGCGATTATCGCCACGATCATTCGCTCCCGTAGCTAAAGGGTACGTTCTCGCAGGACGATACATCGGTGCGGCTGTGGGTCTCCACCCTGTAAAGGGTGGGCAGCCTGCGTTCGAGGATCCGAGGTTCGGCGAGCTCGGGTCCTCGTACTTTTGCGCCCACCGCCCTCACTTGTTCAGTGGGGGAATCGCACCTCGCTCTTCCAGAAGCCCGATAATCAGTGATGTGGCCTCCCGTGGCGAGACCGTGCCGGTGTCGATTTCGATCTGCGGGTCGGTCGGCGGCTCGTAGGGATCGTCGATCCCGGTGAACCCTTTGATCTCGCCCGCGCGGGCTTTCTTGTACAGGCCCTTGGGATCACGCTCCTCGCAGACGGCGAGCGACGGATTGACGTAGACTTCCACGAAATCCTCGGCACCGATGACGTCTCTGGCGGCTTGGCGATCCGCGAGGTAGGGGCTGATGAAGGCCGTGCAGGTGACGATGCCCGCGTCGACGAACAACTTGCCGACCTCGGCGATGCGGCGGATGTTCTCCGTACGATCCTCGGCACTGAATCCGAGATTCTTGTTCAGACCATGACGGATGTTGTCGCCATCGAGCGCGTAGGCCAGATGACCGCGCTCGACGAGGGCGTGCTCCAGCGTGAACGCGATGGTGCTCTTGCCGGAGGCGCTCAGTCCGGTGAACCAGATCAGGACGCCCTTCTGTTTGACGATGGCCTCGCGTTCGGCCCGCCCGGCGTGCCCTTCATGCCAAGTGATGTTGGTCGCTTTGATTTCGGTCAACGATTCGCTCCTTGAGTCTGTTCGTCGTGGTCGGTCCCATGCCTGGTTGCCAGTATAGGAACGCGCGATCGGCATCACAAGGCACGGAAATGGGGCGTCGGGATTACGGTGCATCCCAAGAAGGGTGGCAATTCACGCACCCGGCGGCGCGCAAATCAGGTACGCCCCATGCGAGCTGCACCTGTCATTCCGAGCACCTCGACTGCACTCGGCATCGACTCCGCGAGGAATCCGGCTGGAAGGGTATTCCGGCTGGATTCCTCGCTCCGCTCGGAATGACAACGATAGCGCTTCGCCGTCCAAGACGAGTCATGCGCTCACCATTGCCACCCAAGATGGGATGCGCGCGCGGGACTAATCCACGCGAACGATGAGCGCCATGGCCTGGTTTTCGCCGTTTTGGGCTGGAGCGGCGGCGAGGACGACGTAGTCGCCGAGGTTGGTGGTTAGCGAGGTTTCGACGCTGAACACGAGTTTTGAGCCTTCGCCCCCGACGTATTTGACCGCGGCGGCCAGCGTGACGCGGGCGCTCTCCGCCATGGCGCTCTCATGAACGTCGCCCTCGATCTCAAACTGCAGGCGCGTTGGGTCACCGAGGTAGCCGCTGGTGCTGAACTCCGAGTCTTCCTGGACCGCGGTGGTCATGGGCGCCAGGAGTGTCAGGTCCATGAATCCGCTCTTGGCCAGTGACCGCGCAATACCGCGCAGATCCTCCGGCAGCTCATCGGCCGAGTCGTCCGATCCGTCTCCGACGACTCCCTGAACGAAGAAGAACGACAGCGTCAGCGCCCGCCGCGGTTTGTCGATCCGCGATACTATCTTGCGCGCGGCTTCGATGGTCGAATCGGTTCCGGTCACGATGATGGACTGGCTGGCCGCGTCGAAGGCGACTCGCGACCTGCGTCGGGAAACGACCTGACTGACGAGTATCGCGGCCTCTTCGGCGTCGCGAAAACTGAGCGGCAGAAACTCGGTTCGCTCATCCCGATCGCGTATGGGCGCGTCGAGCTGGGCCAACAACTGCTCTACCTGCTGATGCCCGTCGTGGTCGGCGTACACGACCAGCGATTGCGTCGACGGATCAACGCTCACCGAGAGGGGAATCGGCAACTCCGCCAGAACGCCTCCGACGGACTTACAGTCCGCTTCGGTGAGGCGGTACACGCGAATCGTCTCCTTTTCGGTACCGGCGCGGTCGCCGGGTGCCTGCGCGTTTGCCCACGGCGCGGTGGCAAGCAACACGCCGAGCGTTAGAGTGGTCAATGCCCATCCTCGAATCAACATCGTTTGTCTCCGGTCTTGTCGTTGCGTAACTGTTTCGATCCCGTTGCACCCCAACGGTCCGCGAAATCAAGTACAGGGCGCTTCATTGCCGCTTACTTTGGCGAGCGCGGAGCCGAGTTCATCTTGTGCCTGAATGCCCGTGCCGGACGTATCCGATTCATCGCGTTTCTGCGTTTGCACCCGCTGATGCAGCCAGACGATATGCACGTCCGGGCGGTCCGTTTTCGCCACAACGGGCAGGAAGCGATCGGCCGAGCCCGCTACCAGTTGCACCGTCGGCGCTACGTGGATGGCGGGCGGCGTGGTTTCCACGACGCGGCGGGCCGGCCCGGTGAGTATCGTCCGCGCGACCAGCCCGGCGCCGATCGCGAAGGCGACGGCGGCGGCGATGCGCAGAACTTGGCGCCGCCGGCCGGTCCTGCCGGGCAAGCGGTGCGTGGTCTCCGGCAGGACCGTCGCCTCCCGTAGATCGGCCAGGGCGTCATTGAGCTCACGCAACTCCGCGAACACGGTGCGGCATGCGTCGCACGATGCGAGGTGTTCGTCGAGACAAGCAGCTCGCGGCTCTTGCGGCAAGCCGTCGAAGTGGTCGTGCATCAGAACTCGCGCCTCGTCACAGTTCACGGCCGTCACCGCCTTTCCCTGCCGGCGTCAACGTGAGGACCCTCACGTTCTGATATCGCCATGCGCATGGTCTCGCGGGCATCTCGCACGTGGACACGCGCGGTGCTCGGAGAGATTCCCATGATTGCCGCGATTCGTTCGTACGACATCTCCTCGAGGTGGCGCAGTGTGATGGCCGTCCGCTGTCGAGGCGGCAAACGGTCGATCGCCCAGCGCACGACCTCCGCTCGTTCACTCGCGGCCACCGGATCGGCCGGATAAACACCTTCGTGCGGTGGAATCGCTCGGTCGCGACTTGCCCGGCGATTCTCGGCACGTCGCAGCAGGAAGCACTGACGAACGACGATCCGGCACAGCCAAGACCAGCGTTTCGTTTCGTCCCGGAGTTCGGAACGGTTCTGATGGGCGAGCGTGAGGGCGTTTTGTACGGCATCTTCGGCATCCGGTCGGTTCCAAAGAAAGCGGTAGGCCAGCTGCACGAGTTGCCGCCGGTCTGCTTTGGGCTGATCGCCTTTTTCGTTTCGCGGTCTCGTGTCAGCCAAAACGTGCCCCGCAGTTTTCTGTGACCACTGTTCTGATGCCACCGGGCGTGGCTTCGTTTAGTCAAAAACCGTCGCCGCGGTTCGTTGTGCGTGATAACCGGTCTAAGCTGTTCCGTACAAAGGTTTTATGCAAAGTACGTCGCGATGGTTGCATTCCGCGGTGCGGTGGTGACCCGGAGAGTGGTCCGCTATCATTCGGTCGTCCGGGCGGACTGACGGTCGATCTTTCGATAGGAGTTGGGGTATGAGCCGCAGAATGATCGGGATTGGGTTGCTGGTCATGGTCACCACCGTGTTGGCGGGCGCGGGCGAGAAGCCAGAGGGAGTATCCATGAGCGTTTACGACTTCGAGATGAAAGACATCGACGGCAAGACGGTCAAGCTGTCGACCTACAAAGGCAAGGTCTTGATGATCGTCAACGTCGCCAGCAAGTGAGGGCTGACGAAGCAATCGTACTCCAGTTTGGAGTCGACATACCGCAAGTACAAGGACCGCGGTCTGCGCATTCTGGCGTTTCCGGCGAACGATTTTCTGGGTCAGGAACCGGACGGCAACGAGAAGATCAAAGCGTACTGCACCAGCACGTTTGGCGTGACGTTCGACATGTTCGCCAAGGTGTCCGTCAAAGGCGCGAACAAGTGCGACCTTTACAAGTACCTCACGGACAAGAAGGCGGACCACGGTTTGGGCGGCGCGGTCAAGTGGAATTTCCAGAAGTACCTCGTCGACCGTGAGGGCAAGGTCGTCGCGAAGTTCAGCCCGCGCACGATGCCGGATGATCCGAAGGTGACCGAAGTCATCGAGCGGGCGCTTGGCAACGCCGAATAGGGGCGTTGGTCACCCATGATGGCTGACGTCACAGATCGAAGTCGATCGCCGTCAGGTTCTGGAGTCCGGTGAGCCTGATGAGCAAATCCGCGTTGGCGAGGTTACCGGCCGCGGAGTTGGTGGCGACGACGTACGTGCCGCCTCCGAACTGAAACGCGGTGACCTTGGAATCGACATCGCCGGCCATCGGGGCCAGGTTCAGAGCGGTGTCCGCCGCCTCTTTCAACGTGGACGGGCCGGTGTTGTTGTTCAGCGCGTCGAGGATGCCCTGGGTGAGGGCCTGCGGGACAAACCCGGGTGTTCCGTTGATCGTGTAGGCGCTCACATCGAAGTGTTCAAAGTTCGTGATCGTTTCGGTGGTATTGACGATGGTCGCATCGCTCGATGCGTCGGTCATGGAATCCGCACCGGCCGTGTAGACGGCGGTGTCGAAACCGCCACCGGCGTCCTGGTCATCCTTCCCCCCGCCGCCGGTGAACCTGTCGTCGCCACTTCCACCCGTGACGATCGTGTTCTGGCTACCCAAGGTCAGGGTCAGACGCCCGGAGGCATCGGAACCGAATACGCTTTGGAGAAAGGGCATGTCCAGTGGTGACGCAATCGTCAGATCCTGAGCGCCGAAGATATCGATCGCTCCGAGGCCGGTGCCCGTGTCTTGGATGACCGCGGCCAGCGTGTTTGCGACGCCACCCTCGCTGCCGATGCTCAGCACTTCGAAGCCGTTGACCGCCGTGCGGATGGTCACCGACCCGCCGGACGCGCCGTCGACGAACAAGTTGAAGAAATCGCTCGAACCGCTGGTTGCGAGCGGTGCGAAGTCGACGGTCATCGCCGCCGCGGTGTTCTTGATGCCGATGTCGACGACGTTTTGCAGTGAGTTGACGGTGAGGCTCGATGTGCTGTTCACCGACCTCACGGTAGTCACATCGAAGACGTTGGTTGCGTCAAAGACCGCAGCGTCAAACGCCGTCAGTTCGAGGATCTCGATGCCGGTCAGTGTCGGCGCGACGGGCGAGCCGAGCAGGTGAGCGATCAACACATCGGTCCCGGTCAACCCGGTCGCCGTATCGCCCGTCTGAAGTGTCGCCGTGACGACATCGATCGGGGCGAAGAACAAGTCGCCAGAGGCCGTTCCGGTCAGGTTGTCGATCGCCGTGGTGAACACGAGGGAAGGGCAATCGATGTCCAGGCAGGTGTCTATGTTCTCGCAGCAGAACTGGTCGCTGCAGGGGTCGCCGGACGAGAAGCAGGTGAACACGTCGCACGTCTCGATGCCGGTGCAGAAATCTCCGTCATCGCAATCGCCGTTGAACAGGCAGGCGACGCAGACGTTGCCGCCCGGTTCGCAGAACGGCAGTCCCGGGTCGGTGCAATCGGTGTTGTCCATGCATGCGACGCAGGCGTCGTTCGGCTCATCGCAGGCGGCGGGGCACGGGGCAATGCCCAACTGGCAAACGCCGCTGAAACACGTTTCGAGACCGTTGCAGAACAGACCGTCGTCGCAGGTGGCGCCGTTGAGGCATTCGACGCACTGCCCGTCGGCGGGGTCGCAGAACTCGCCTGTCGGACACGACACGTTGCCGATGAACGCGCAGCCTCCCAGACCGTCGCACTCGTCGAAGGTGCAGAGATCGCCATCGACGTCGCAGGGGGTGGCGGGTGGAACGAAGCCGGGTCCGCAGGTGCCAAACCCGTCGCATTCGTCCGGGCCGTCGCAGTCGGTGGCACTGGGGTCTCCGCAACTGGTGAACTCCGGCTCGAAGGCGTCGGGCGGGCACGCCGTGGACGCGCCGTCGCACGATTCCTCAACATCGCACTCGCCGGCGTCGGCACGGCAGACGGTGCCGGCCACCTCGACGCGCCCAATGCAGCTTCCTGACGCATCGCAACTGTCGGGCGCATCGCAGTCGACGGCACTGGGGTCTCCGCAACTGGTGAACTCCGGCTCGAAGGCGTCGGGCGGGCACGCCGTGGACGCGCCATCGCACGTCTCGGGCACATCGCACTCGCCGGCTGACGCGCGACAGAGCGTTGCCACGGGCGTAATCAGGTCCGCGGGACACGTGACGCTCGATCCGTCACAGAACTCGGGAACATCGCACAAGCCCGCGGCGGGGCGGCACTCGGTGGTGCTCGGCTCGATGTTGCTCCGGCAGGCACCCGCTCCGTCGCAGGTGTCGGGGTTGTCGCAATCCGTGTCGGCCGGATCGCCGCAAGGCGTGCCGGACACGCGGGCGACGAATGCGCAGAAGGCTGACACGCAAATGTCGTCCGTACACGCGTTGTCATCGTCACAATCGTCGTCGATGACGCATTCGTCGCATTCGTCGGGTATGCCGTTCTCGTTTTCGTCGTTGCTGTTGCCGCCCGCCAACTCGCAGCCGTCGGG
>JAJDDR010000140.1 GCA_029260255.1 Phycisphaerae bacterium | reverse complement strand
AAACGCATCAAGAGACCCATTTTTTGACTACATTTGGTTTCAGCAGAAACGCCAGCCCGGATCTCCCCTCACGCAAGCTGAGCCGCGCCGAACCCGCCGAAAAAAAATCGCATTTCTCAAAACTGCGGAACTTGGGCTAGCAAATCACCGGACCACAATACGTCCGGCGTCCGCCCTAAGTACGTCGCGCATCCCGCCTTGTCGCATCAATCGATTCCGGCTATATAGAGTGCTGACAAAGGGGGCGTAGCTCAGTTGGGAGAGCGTCGCGTTCGCAATGCGAAGGTCGAGAGTTCGAGTCTCTTCGCCTCCAGTGACATAACCTAAGCTGAATCCGTGAGTTACGGATACCCGGCATCGCGCCGGAGCGGCTGCAACCAAGGCTGGAAGCGTATCAGTTGATACGTTTCAGAGCTTAGGAGGCCGTTCCGATGGCACGCAAATCGATTCCGAAGTACCGAAAACAGAAGAACAAGAGTGGCGATCGTGCGTTCGTCGAGCTTGGCGGATCACGGGTGTACCTCGGCGCCTTCAACAGCGCAGAGAGCCGCGAGGCCTACGCTCGAGCGCTCAACGAGTGGGAGAGCAACGGGCGGCAGGAAACCACCATCGCCGACGGCATGACCGTCTCCGAGATCGTCGCTCGCTACTGGGAGCACGTCACCGAGTACTACTGCAAGCATGGGCGCCCGACCAAAGAACAGGCGAACATCCGGATCACGATGCGGTCGCTGTGCAAGCTGTACGGACGATCGCCCGGCGATGAGTTCGGACCGCTGGCGTTGAAGGCGGTCCGGCAATCCCTCATCGGTGCCGGGCATAGCAGGACGTACATCAACGACCAAACCGGCCGAATCAAACGCCTGTTCAAGTGGGCTGTAGAAAACGAGCTTGTACCCGCGACGATCTATCACGGGCTCTTAGCGGTGGCCGGGCTCCGGCGTGGTCGGTCCGCGGCCCGCGAGACTGAGAAGATCAAGCCGGTGGCTGACGAATCTATCAACGCGGTCGAGCCGCACGTC
This sequence comes from Phycisphaerae bacterium, assembly GCA_029260255.1. Classification (GTDB taxonomy): domain Bacteria; phylum Planctomycetota; class Phycisphaerae; order UBA1845; family UBA1845; genus OFTM285. The sequence goes on along the minus strand of JAJDDR010000140.1, from coordinate 1,551 downwards.
TCCCGGCAAGTGTGGGCATTGATCCGGCTGCAACGCCTGACGGCCATGCGTCCCGGCGAGACGGTGATCATGCGCGGTTGCGACATCGATACAACCGGCGAGTTGTGGGAGTATCGGCCATCCGAACACAAGGGCGAGCACCACGATCAGGATCGGATCGTACCACTTGGTCCGAAGGCGCGTCGGATCGTTCAGGAATTCCTGAAACCCGACTTGTCGGCGTTCCTATTCTCGCCCGCCGACGCCGACGAGGCACGCCGAGCGCAAGTACGCCAACAACGCAAGACCAAGGTTCAGCCGTCCCAAGCCACACGCGGCGAGCGGTCCAAGCGGCGAATGGAAGCTGGTAAACGTGGCCGGGCTCCGAAGGAACGCTACACAGTGGATTCGTACAGACGCTCGATCACGCGGGCATGTGAGTTGGCGTTTCCGGTTCCCGACGACGCGACCGATGAGGAAGCCCCTGTATGGCGGAAGGCCCACCACTGGCACCCGCACCAGATTCGGCACCGGTGTGCGACCGACGTGCGAAAACAACTGGGCTTGGAGGCGGCACAAGTCTGGCTCGGGCACACTCGGGCGGATGTCACTCAGATCTACGCCGAGCGGAACCTGTCCGTCGCCCGTGAGCTTGCGAGGAAGATAGGGTAGAGTAGAGACCAATGGGCTACGTGGGTCGCTCCTGCGGTGGCCGGATTCGGCGTGTGGGTTGTCGCCTTTCAGCACGTCGCGTCCGGCCGGCCCAACGCTTGAAAGGCGAATCATGTCAGATCACATTCAGGCCTGCGCCAAACGCGTGTTGCAGATAATCGAAAACGAGCTACCGCTGATCGGGAACGGCTGCTACCGGATGTTTCTGCCGAACTCGCAATACACCTACGGCACGCCGCTCCCGATCGTGATGACTCTTAACCGTCTTTCCGAGAACGTGCAGGCGTTGGCACCCGCGATAGGGGCGGCGATCGCCAACGGCACGTACACCATGGAACAGATGCACCCGCTGATACGAATGGGCTGGTGGCGTGAGATCATGTCCCCACCGTGCAGCGAACCTGAGCCAACCGGGTCCGTGCTCCCGAAGGCCAGCATGGACATCCTTCGGGAACTTGCCGGGACTGAAACTGCGAAGCCGGAGCGGCTGACGATCGACCTGGTCAACGACACTGTGACGCTTGACGGGAAGCAGTACCCTTTGTCACCGGGCATCGCCGGTTTCTTTGGCGATATGTGCCAGGCGCGTGGCAACTATGTGCCTTGTCCCGAATCGTTGCGGCTGAGCCCACGAAGAAACACCAAGACCGGCGAATCAATGGACCCGGTACCTTCCGCACTCCGCGCCGTGATGGAATCAAAGGGCGGCCCCAATGGCGGGCACAGGCTGACTATCTACAGCTAGACCCACGTCGGGGATTAGAGTGCGTAAACAAATAACGTATACTATCCCGCTCTTGGCCTGATGCGGTAGTTCCAATCTCCGTGGAATGCATCGGGGACGAGGTGGATCGATCGCATCTGCTCGTCGCTGATCTTCACCTTCTTGGCGTAGGCCCG
>JAJDDR010000139.1 GCA_029260255.1 Phycisphaerae bacterium | reverse complement strand
TGCCGGCAAAGGGGTTGCCGTCGTCGGCGTTGCCCGCGGTCACGGCAAAACCGTCGAGAATCGCGGAAAGGCCAACACCATCGGCTGTCACGACGTGGAGGCCGTTGTCGCACGTTCCCAGGTCGGTGCAATCCACGTCGCCGTCGGGGTCCAGGTCGAACCCCTCGCATCCGGGCGTCAGCGGAACACCGTCGCCACTGAAGCACACGAACCCGTCCTCAATTCCGGTAACATCGTCGCCGTTCAGATCGCCGCTGAGGATCGTTTCGTTCGTGGCCGGATCGGGGTTGCGGTCCGGGCGTTGTGTATCGCCGCACTGAAACCCGCCGTAGAGGGCCACACCGTCCAGCAACTGGAACGTGGCACTGCGCGGCTCGCCCGGGACGGTCAGCGCGGTGGGTCTGTAGTTCCCCTCGGCTACCCAAATCTCGGTGACGGTTCCGCCTGACGCCGCCGCGGCATCCAGCGCCATCTGCAGATCGTCAAACGCGGTGTCCCAGCTCAGACCATCGGGAATAGCATCCGTGCAAGCCTGAGCGTCGACCACGACCACCGATGCAGGCAGAGAGGTTCCGGTGTCGGGGCAGCCGCAGGCGGCGGAGATGCAGCCTGGCCAAAACCCGCCGGTGAACGTGTAGCTTCCACCGGTCATCGTTCCAACGTCGGGCTGTCCGGTCGTGCTGCCGAGCACGTAGCTGCCGCCGGTGCTGAGTGTCTCGCCGCCGCCGTCGATGGTGTGCCAGGACAGGTCGAGATTCTGGGCGTTCACGGCAGCGACAACGACAGTGACAAGAACCGGCGCCAGCAATGTCGAACTGCTCAATCGCCGTATCATGGCTGCACTCCGATCACTGCGGGGCCACCGGATGCCTGGAGCGTCATCCTACGTGTGATGGTCAGGTTCTCCGGATACGCGCCATCGGCGATGACGACGTCACTGTTGATGGCGGCGGCGTTAGCGCCTTCGGTCACTGTGTTGTAAGGGTTCGCCAGGGTACCGTCCTCGGTGCCGTTGTTGCGCCAATCCACATAAATGTCCCGAGGACGGGATCCTATGATGATGTTGTCCACGAGATAGGCGCCGGTGGCATCCGGGTGTACGGCCTGGACTCCGAACTGGAGGCGGTTGTCGTCGACGCCGGTAAACCAACCGGTGCATACCTGCTGCCAGAAACCGCCCGGCGTGAACGACAGATCGGAACCGGGGATCACTCCGGGGCCGGACTCGTCGATCACGCGAGCGCGTCCGGCGGCGAGGATCAATGGCGCATTCGGCGCCAGTCGGTAGTCGAAGCAGATCTGATGCTCATAGCTGTCGTCGAGGGCCAATTGCGCGTTGGCCAGCGGCCAGTCGGATGTTAGTGGCATGAGAGGATCGCGCCTGACCACACCGGCCCAGTCAGCAACGCCGGCCGGACCTTCGGAGTCGGGTCCGTTGGGCCAGACAAGACCGCGGCTGTCGTAATTGTCATTGCGCCACGTTTCGCGCTTGTCGAACGTATCGAAGTCCGCCACCGCACCGTCCGCCACAATGCTGACGTCGGACAGAATGGCCAATACATTCGGCTTGAACTCGAACTGCGGAGCCGCCTGCGCCGATGCTGTGAAAGACACGGTGTACGCTTCGGTGACGCCGACGGGCGGTGCGAAGATGTGGCAGTCCATGCCTGTCTCGTCGAGGCACAGTCGGATCGGCTGGGTCGGGACACTGGACATCACCTCAACCCTGAAACCCAGGCGATACGTCTGGTCGGGAGTGAGGTTCAGCTTCTGGTGCCGAACGACGGGAATGTAGCCGGTGGCGGACTGTCCAACGGTGCTTACGGTCAGAAAACCGTCCAGTGGATCGGAACTGTCGAAGGTGATATCCGCCCAGTCCGCCAAGACCCTGGTCCAGAGCTCGTTACGCCGGTGCGACTCGAAGCCAAGCCAGTACCAGCCACGTGCGTTTTCGCCGCGGGCGAGCTCCACAGACTCATGAACATCAAACATCCCGTCTATGTTCAGGTCCGTCCACCCGTAGTAGTCGACGGGGTTTGCGATGCCCAAGCGGGTCAGCAGTGATTCGTTGATCTGATCGTCGTCGCATTCGCGGCAGGCACCGGGCTGCGTGTTCGCGCGATCAGTGAAGGCCCAATACAGGTAGTCGGCGATTGCCGGCGAGCGCCGCAGAGGGCCGTTGGTCGCAGCAATAGACAGCGGCGCTGCGGCAATTCGGTGCGTGCTCCGCGACAACTGGGATGAGCCACTGGCACCGCCGTTGCCCCACAGGCTTGTCGTGACCCCCAGGTTCTGTGACGGTCGTCGTACGCAATCGCCACCGGGGCAACCGGGATCGACTACCGGGCAAGTGCCGCACGCGTCGCCACCATTGGGCCCGCCGACGCACCAGTCGTTGGAGCATTGAAAATCGGGATCGTTGTTCAGGTTGGGAGAAGCCCAGTGGCCGGGCGTATTCGTTTCCGTGACGTCTCCTTCAGAGTAGATCGCATGCCAGCCGCCGCCGATGCTGTCGATGGGATTGGTCCACACGCTGTACAGGTTCATCCCGGTCGTGATGCGGGCGCGCGAGGCCGCATAGTCCATGGTCCACGATTCATTGGGCTTGAACACGATATCGAAGTCGACATAGCCGTACTTGTCACCGGCGTTTTCGCCGGCGGCGTTGGGCTCGACCCAATAGAGCAGCAAGTCCATGTCCGGAAACGTGTGCGTCAAGTACTCGCAGGCGAATGACTCTTGGAGTTTGGTGTTCGCGTCGGTGTAGACGTAAAACGTGGCGTTGCGATCGTCGGTATTGCAGTGGGCTGCTGTCAGGAGCACGTTGGGGCCGATCATCGTGCCCGTGCAGCCGCCAATATCAGCCGTGGCGTAGCTGCGCAGAGCTACGTCGGCCTTACCGTAGTGGAAGTACACGCGCTCGGCGACGCCGTTTGACTGCTCGCCCGGAATGCGAACAGGGTCGTCGCCCGAATCGCTCCCGAGGGTGCGCGCAACATCCCCTGCCAGGCAGGCCCACGCTGCAATCACCACGATCTGCGAGAGACGGTTTCGCGAGCGTCGCGGAGGCGACCGATGGGTACACGTCCTCATGGTTTCGTCCTTTCGGGCGGCACACGGCACACCCTGATTACTGAAGGCTCACGAGAACCAAAACCAGATCATGACCGCTTTCGAGCGCCGTCATCGCTTTGCCGAGGACCGCGCCGTGTGCCTTGCTGCCGTCGGTGACTTTCATTGCGTGGCCCAAGACTCCAGACGTCGTGAGCAGGTCGCCCGGTTCGATCGCCCCGCTCGACGCGTCGCACCAAGTCCAGACGCGTCCAGTGAGGGCGACGGGGCGATCCCCGTCGGCGAGCGTGCCGCTTTGCCCCATTAGCATCCCGGGCTTGATGCCGCCGGCGCCGCTGATGATTCCGGCGACCTTGTGGTCGTACGCCTCAGTACTGAGCAGAAGCTTGCCAGGATGGTTCGGATCGATGCAGACGACCATCCCGGGCTCTACCTCACCGCTCGCGGTCGTGACGTCGAACTGCTCGGACAGATCCGATCCGCCGGTGATTTCCAGGATGGGCGTGGTCACTCGGCCGGGGGTGTTTGCGTTGCCTCCCCGAATCTTGACCGTCTCCGTGCCGGAGGCGTCATGAATCATCAGTTCTCCACCCTTGTTCAGCGCCCCGCCGTCGAGGAGGATTCCGATGGACCCGTCGTCATCGTGAACGGATAGGGCGCCGTCACCGAGGAAGCCCGAGCCGAATTCGACATCCACACCTCCAGATGCGTTGCGCACTCGCATGTTCCCGCCCAGGATCGTCGACCCGGCCTCGACCATGGTCGATCCTTCCCGAGTGACCTCAAGAGCATTGGCCCGGGCGGTGCCGACGATGTCGAGGTCGCCGCTCTGCGTGATGCTCATCTGCTTTTGGAAATTGGTGTAGAAGTCCAGTCCGTATTGGCCTTCGCCGGGCGTTCGTTTCGAGGCGATCCCCTCGCCGCTGCCGCCGCCGAAAGTCAAACTCGACACGAGCGTGCCGTCGTTGGTGTTGTTCTGGTCGATGTTCATGCCCTCGCTGACGCTCAGCCGCTTCTGGGGGTCTGTGGTTCCGATGCCGACGAATCCCGACATGAATGCCGTCCGCAGCCTGGCATGAACGTACAGTTTGTCATCCTCATCCTCCTCGACGAAGACGTTGTTCTCGTCTCCAAAGTTGATCCTCGCCCCATGCGCGTACAGTCCATCCGGACCGATGAGACGGAGCGCATTGTCATCGGTTGACCGTATTGTGAGCCGATGGGTCGGCGCGGCTGTTCCGATCCCCACCATGCCAGCGCTGTAGTAGATGTCGCTCCCGCTTGGCAGCCATGGCGATCCCCCGCCGCCACCTGTGGCCGCTGTAACTTGCAGCGTCCCGTCCGGGAACCGGATTCCATCTGCACCGGGCGTTCCGCCAACATGGAGTCGGGCGCTCGGTGTGGCTGTGCCGATGCCCACCTTGCCGTCATGGGTGACCCGGAGCACTTCGCTTCCGTTGTTGTTGACCCCGAAGAGCGGACGCCCGGTCATTGACCCGAGGGTCGATTTCGCGTTGATTACGATAGCAGGCGGATTCGATGTGCCGTCTTGGTTGGTCTCGGCCTCGAACGTCAGCGCGGACCCAGCCGAGCCGGACTGAAAGCTCTTGACCATCGAATCGAACTGGGTGTCTGAGCCTGAGGAGTTTCCGATCAGCAGATAGTTGCCGGAGGTATCCGAGACGCTGAATCTAGCGAGCGCCTCCGCTGTTCCGGACGTAGCCGTCTGTTCGACGTGCAAAATGTCCAGAGGACTCGCCGTCCCGATCCCGACGCGGCCGGAGTTGAAGAAAACGTCGCTCCCAGCCTGTTGCCACAACGAACCGCCGCCTCCGGGCGCGTTCATCGCAAAGAGCGCGTACGGCGCTGGGCGGACGGGCTGACGTGGTCCGAGCGGAACGCCGTTCACTTCGAGTGCCAGCCACCGCTCGTCCCCAAGGAACGCGCCTGGACCGAAATCGAGATCGGCGGTCAACAGGCCATCGGTGATCGTGTGACCGGCGATAACGAAGTCAGGGCCGACCTGGTTCCCCACCGTCTCGGCGTCAAAGAGCCGAAAGGTCAGGTCGGCCATTCCGGTGTACGGCTGACCCGCGTCGGTGAGCCGTCCCTGGTAGGTGAAGGCACTCCCGACCGGCGTCTGAGCCGCCGTGGGAACGACGATCGCACCGATCCCAATGGCGAGTCCGAACACGACCACAGCTTTTCGAGTCATCACGGTTTTCTCCTGTCTGCAACGCCCCGCCCACCCATTTGGCACGCCCGGTCGGTTATTCGGACCACCGGCACGCTTGCATCGCGTCGATTTCGACCTCCATCGGCGATACAATAGGCATCGCCGGGGCAGCCCGTGACCCGAATAAGCACCGCCCGTCAGAAGTCAATGCGACAAGCGGGCCTGGAACCCTTCACAGCAGGGGTTATTGAAATGGCCGGTCATCAGGAAACAGACATCACGCGTATCCTCCAAGCCGCCGGACAGGGCGACCGGCAGGCGGCGCAGGACTTGTTGCCGCTTTTGTACGACGAGCTGCGACGACTTGCGAAATCGAAACTAGCCCGCGAATCGCCGGGGCATACGCTTCAACCGACCGCTTTGGTTCACGAGGCGTACTTACGTGTCATTGGTACGGAAGATCCCGGTTGGGAAACCCGCGGGCATTTCTTCGCCTCGGCGGCGCTCGCCATGCGTCGAATCCTGGTGGAGGCGGCACGAAGGAAGGCGAGACCGAAACACGGTGGCGATCGCCAGCGGGTCGATCTGGAACACGCGGAACTCGCCATCAATCCGCCGGCCGAGGACGTGCTGGCGCTCGATGAAGCGTTGCTGAGGTTGGAGAATGACGACCCACGTCAGGGGAAAATCGTGAATCTGCGATACTTCGCGGGACTCACGACCGAGGAGACGGCGGCCGTACTGAGCGTCTCGGTGACCACGATCGAACGCGAGTGGCGGTATATCCGGCGATGGCTATTTAACGAACTCTCCGAGCCTCCGCCGGATAACGGCGGCGGATCCGGCCATGGTCGCTGAATTCCGACGACGAGCAAAGCAGCTCTTTCAAGCCGCGGTCGATCTTCCGGAAAACGAACGAGAGACTCTCCTTGCCGCGGAGTGCGGATCCAACGCGGCCTTGCGTACCGAAGTCGAGAGACTCCTCGGCACCTCCGAGAGCGCTATGGGGAGTTTCCTGCAGAGGCCGCCGCTTCCCGTTCGCTCAGGAAAGCCGCCCAAGCGAATCGGACCCTACAAGATCCTAAGCGTCCTTGGCGAAGGCGGCATGGGCGTCGTGTTCGAGGCCATGCAGGAGCGGCCCGAACGCCGCGTGGCGTTGAAGGTTCTGCGGGCCGGCCTGGCCTCGCGGGCCGCCCTCCGCCGCTTCGCCCAGGAGGCGGAGATCCTCGGCCGACTCCGCCACCCCGCCATCGCGCAGATCTATGAAGCCGGCACGCACAACGGCGGTTCCGGCGACGTGCCGTACTTCGCGATGGAACTCATCCCCGAGGCGCAGCCAATCACGGAGCACGCGGCTACCAATGAGTTTACCACGCGTCAGCGCCTGCAGTTGTTCACTCGCGTCTGCGAGGCGATTCAGCACGGCCACCGCAACGGCATCATTCATCGGGATTTGAAACCGTCGAACATCCTCGTGGATTCTTCGGGGCAGCCGAAACTGATCGACTTCGGAGTAGCGCGGGCCACCGAAGCCGATCTGACCATCGCCACACTGCAGACGGACGCGGGCCAGATCGTGGGCACACTTCGGTACATGAGTCCCGAGCAATGCACCGGCGACGTCGCTAAGATCGATACTCGGAGTGATGTCTATGCCCTGGGTGTGGTGCTCTTCGAATTGCTCAGCGGTCAGCTTCCGTACGATATGACTGCGGTGACTCCGTTCGACATTCCGCGGGTTATCCGAGACGTAGAGCCACGCACACTATCAGGCGTTGATCGAGCGCTCAGGGGCGATGTCGAGACGATCGTACTGCGGGCGCTGGAGAAGAATCGCGGAAGACGGTATCAGTCCGCTGCCGACCTCGGCGAGGACATCCGTCGCTATCTCGCCGGTGAACCCATCATGGCCCGGCGCGACAGCGGGTGGTACGTGTTCCGCAAGACGTTACTTCGGCACAAGGTGTCGGTTGGCGTCGCGACCGCGTTTCTTTTTTTGACGCTCGCCTCGGCCATCGGGCTGGGTATCCTCTACCGCGAGGCGGATGCGGACCGTACCCTCGCCGAGAATCGTGCTGAGGCCCTCCGTCGGAGCGGGTACTTCAACACCATTGCTCTGGCCCAGAACGCACTCCAGGACGAGAACACCGTCCAACTCACCGAGCTGCTTCGGGAATGCCCGAACGACCTTCGCGGTTGGGAGTGGCGTTACCTCAAGAGGCTCAGCGACACCAGCACGAGGACACTGCGCGGGCACGAGAAGGTCGTCTTCGGCCTGGCGTTCTCGCCACTGGAGCCTTCGCTCGCGTCGGGCAGCTTCGACGGAACCATTAGAATCTGGGACGCGACCACCGGCGCGGTGCTTCGCACGCTGACCGGTCACGACGGGTGGGCCACAGCCCCTTGTTTCTCGCCGGACGGACTGCAACTGGCCGCTGCCGGCGACGGCAGACGTTCGCTCCGAATCTGGGATGTCCAAACCGGCGCGGTGCTTCGCACGCTTACGGGACACAGTGATCGCGGCGTAAACTGCAGCTATTCACCGGATGGCGCGCGAATCGCAACAGCCAGTTTCGATGGGACGATCAAGCTCTGGAACGTCCAAACCGGGGATGAACTTCGGACCCTACGCGGGCATGAAAAGAGCCGCATTGAGGTCGCGTGGTTACCCGACGGTCAACGAATCGTTTCCGGCGGGTGGGACGCCACCGTCAGGATCTGGGATGCCGCATCCGGCGAGATGCTTCATGTCCTCGGTCATGACGACCGAGTTGTCGACATCGCCATCCATCCGGACGGGACGAAGATCGCCTCCAGTAGCTGGGACAACACTATCCGCGTGTGGGAAGTAGCCGGAGGCGCGTTGTTGCGCACGATAGACTGCGGAACGGCCTCCCCAAACGCCATCGCGTTCAGTCCCGAAGGCGATCGCCTCACAGCCGGCATCGACCTGAGCCTCAAGACCTGGCGATGGGAGACCGGACACATCGAGACCACCCGGCTCGGCCACACAGATACGGTTAGATGCGTGGCCTACTCGCACGACGGCCACTGGATCGTCACCGCCAGTGGCGACAAAACGCTGAAGGTGTGGAACGCCCAGCCACGGGAAGATCCACTTGTTCTTCGCGGTCACAGGCATATGGTAAGAGGAGCGGTCGTTTCAAACGACGGTCAGCGTATCATTTCCGCAGGTCGTGATGGGACGATCCGAATCTGGGACGCCCGTTCGGGCGCTGAGTTGCGCGTGTTCGGCAGCCGCGCCGGCGAGATGCGCGGCCTCGCCTTGAGCCCCGATGAAAGCCGGATCGCAACGGCAGGTTTGGACGAAGGAACCGTTCGCATCTGGGACGCGTCCACCGGCGAAACGACAATGAGCCTGCGCGGACACGAGAACGGAGTCTACGGTGTCGCCTATTCCCCGATGGATCGGCTGGTCGCATCAATCGGCGGGGATGAAACAGTGCAGATTCGGGATGTGGAAACGGGAGACGTGCTCAGAACGCTCAAGACAGGACACCGCCGAGGTGCAGGCGCCCTGGCATTCTCGCCCGATGGCCGGCACATAGTCACCGCCGGCCCGGACGACGTCGCCATGATTTGGGAAGTTGATACCGGCCGTCTAATCCGCAAACTCGTGGGCCAATCCGGAACGCTCGCCGCCGCCGCGTTCTCGAGTGATGGGCAGTTGATTGCGACCGGAAGCAACGACAAGACCATCGGCCTTTGGGCGACCGCCACCGGGAAGTTGCTGCACACGTTGAAAGGCCACAAGGGCATCGTGCAGAGTGCCGCGTTCTCACCGGACGGACGGCGTATCGTCTCCGGCGGGTTCGACCAGTTGATCAAGATGTGGGAAGTAACAAGCGGCAAGCTCGTCCTGACGTTTGTGGGACACAAGGGCGGTGTCCCCGACGTCGCCTTTTCTCCCGACGGCCAATGGTTCGTCTCCGCCAGCAATGACCATACTCTGCGAATCTGGGACGCCGGTCCGGCGAACTGAAGCTCCACGCAAACCCCGGCGCGCTGCGGAACCTGCGGAGCGCGCAAGTCCACTATCGCGCGACGCTGACATTGGTCGATGTCTGAATGCGATAGTGTGAGGACATCGGTGAGCCACGTGACGAGGCTGCTCTTCGTGCTGACAAGACGCTGGCCACTGCGGCGCCTCCCCGTTGGTGAGGATGTGACATGAACGGGGATACTCTGTTTGCGCGCAGTTCGTGTGCCGTGCAATTCCTGGGCCCGGTATTGCCGGGTGAGCTGCCACAGCCATGCCCGGAGTTGCTCACGGAAGGAGAGGCGATCCGGTACCTTCGCCTGGACACAATCAACATCTCCGCCCCCTCCGCCACGCTTCGACGATATCGAGAGCGACGGCTGCTTAGGGGTGCGCAGATCAGCAAGAAAATCTTCTACCGGCGGGCAGAGCTGGACCGTTTCATTGAGCGCGCCACGGAAGACAACCCACGATGAATTCCAGCCCGAAGAGCTGAACGTCGCAGATGAGTCGACCGCAAGAGCTTGTGGCGTCGTGACTTGACCGCGGCGCTTTTCAGGTTGTGTCCAGAGTGGTGTCGCGCGGCACGGAGCCGGGAGAGATCGGCCAATGCAACGCCGAACTGTCTTGGATACGGTCGGCGATGATGATGATAGAATCCACTTCGTAAGGGGCGATTCATGCGTCGTTCTGTCGATCTCAGCAAACAGGCCACCGTGAACAAGCGCGGCAAGCGGTACGTGTACTGGGTCATCCGCTGGTACGACGCATCAGGCAAGCGATGGAGCCGACATTTGGGACGGGCCGATCAACTTTCCAGACGCCAAGTGGAGAACCTCCGGCGACAGAAGGAGGCCGAACTCAGGTCCAACCCCGCACGCCGCAACATCTCACGCGCACCCACTATCGCGACCTTCCTCGAGTTCTACTTCGCGGCCAAGGCGACGGAACTGGCGCCTGGGTCTTTGGAGTTGCACCGCCAGACCGGTCACTATCTGCAGGCGTTCTTCGGTCCGAATCGGAGGTTGGATGAGATCGCGCGTCATGATGCTCGGGCCTTCAAGACAGCCCTGGGGGCAGGAGACTTGGTGCATGTTAACAAGCGAAGTGTGACGCCGGGGCCGGTTACCGTCGACCTGCACATACGGAACGCGCGCACCATTTTCAATCGGGCCGTGGAAGACGACCTGCTTGAGTACTGTCCTTTCGATCGACTCGGCTCAACACCGCTGGTAAGAGTGCGTAAACAAATAACGTATACTATCCCGCTCTTGGCCTGATGCGGTAGTTCCAATCTCCGTGGAATGCATCGGGGACGAGGTGGATCGATCGCATCTGCTCGTCGCTGATCTTCACCTTCTTGGCGTAGGCCCG
>JAJDDR010000138.1 GCA_029260255.1 Phycisphaerae bacterium | reverse complement strand
AAGCCGAATCGCCCGCCGCCAAAAAAAACGCCTATGCACGCTCCCCGGAAAGACACTTGACGGGACATGGCCTGTTGGGGATTCGGAGGTTCTGTAAGTTGGCTACGCGGTTGCCGGCGTGCTCTTCAACGATCCGATGTGATGGTCGAAGGTCTCTTGCACGACCTTGGCGTCTTCCTGTGGCACCTTGTTCAGAACGCACACTCGAAGGGCGCGGCCGGGAATGGCACGTGTAACCTGCCATGGCTCTGGGGCAAAGCCAGTCGTGCTATTCGATCGCGATGACACGCAGGCCGTCCGGGCTTAATTTGGCCGCTCGCTGCGTAGGTCTGTAATCTGACGCTTTTGCTCGTACGCCCAGCGGTAGTAGTCGGCACGGGATAGACCTGTAGCGGCTTCAGAATCGAGGATCACGATGACGTCGCGATGAAGCTGGAGCGCGCTGGCGGATACGGATGCTGTGACCGGTCCCTCGATGGCCTGGGCGATGATCTTCGCCTTGCTCGCGCCGCTGGCGAGAAGCAAGATTCTTCTGGCCTCCAGGATCGTACCGACGCCCATCGTGATGGCGAACCGGGGGACCTGTTCGATCGTTTCGAAGAAGCGGGCGTTATCTTGCACGGTCGGCTCGGCGAGCGTTTTCAGACGCGTCCGCGACCCGAGCGAAGAACCGGGCTCGTTGAACGCGATATGGCCGTCTGTGCCGACGCCCAAGATCTGAAGATCAATCCCGCCGCTTTGCTGAATCTGCGCCTCGTACCATTCGCAGAAGTCATCTACCGCCTGGACGTGGCCGTAGGGAACGTGAATGTTCCCGTGCGGAATATTGACGTGGTTGAACAGGTGCTCGTTCATGAAGTAGCGATAGCTCTTGGGATGGCTTGGTGGCAAACTCAGATACTCGTCCAGGTTGAAGGTGACGACCTGCGAAAAATCGAGGCCCTCCTCGCGGTGCATCCGGACCAGCTCACGGTACGTCCCGATGGGAGACGAGCCAGTGGCCAAGCCGAGTACTGAGTTCGGTTTGCGCAAGAGCTGGCGCGCGATGATGCCGGCAGCCAGACGACTCACATCTTCGTAGGTATCTTGGATGATGACTTCCATGGGTCACCTCTGATCTCATCAAAAAAGGGCGTGCTGCCCCGTTCGACGCACGCAGTGGCATACAGGAACATGGATGCGGACCATACTTGCCAATCCTGTCCTTGGGGCTGTCCTGTTTGTGCGTCGAACCACTCGTTGAATCCGAAGTCCACGTCATGATTGCGGGCCGGCTTGACGAGCTGCGCGAGCTGTTCGAGCCTGGTCCGGGCGAGGCGCAGTCGTCCTGCGGCGACAAGTGCCGCGACGTAGAACCCGCATATGAACGGCCACACGCCTCCATTGTGGTATGTACCGGGCTGGTTAAATTGTTCATAACGCGGGCGCCAATCCGGGTCCACGGGCTGAACGTAGGGAAACAGACAGGGGGGCAATGGTAGTGCGAGTTTACCATCGCTTCGAAGCGCGTCGCATTCCGCCTCGATCCAGCTCACAAGATCTGCCGCACGAGAGGGGGACGCCATCCCCGATAGAATAGCCAGGCAGTTGCCCAGAAGATCGAAACGCTCGCTATTATGCACTTTGTAAGACCACATGGCGTAGTAAGGCTTGTGTCGAACAGCGAGGCCTTCATGAATGTGTCTATGTTTGCTTTGGGCTCGAACGTCAAAGCGGTGCATCATCTTTCTGAGTTCGTCCGCATCCTCGTTGAACCCGAGTAATCGGAGATACGTGTACACGAGTGTATTCACGTACAGGCCATACCCGAGTACCCACTGCTCGTCACGCCAGTCACTGGTCGGTTCTTGCGCCACCATGATGAGGTCGTCAGGGCTTTGGTAACGCATCCATGTAAGGGCCTTCTCGACGGCCGGCTGCAGGAAGTCGTCCTCACCCACGACACGACGATACAGTGCGACGCCGATGAGAAACAACGGTGTCGTGTCGCTTGCGCCGAGATCGCCCGGATTGTGTGCCAAAGATGGGATATGACCGCGCGAGGTCTGATTCTCGGCGAGTGACTCCAGCACGCGCCGCAATACTGCGAGAAGTTTCTCATCTTCGGTCGCGAGGATGCCCAATGACGCCAGCATCCAGTCGCGCGTGTAGGGCTCCGGATAGCCCCAGCCGGCCGTCCGCGGTAATCCCTGGAACGGTCCGCGCGCGCTGTGATGCAGCGCCTTGAGCGCCGCGGCACGAGCGGCGCAAACGATCTCAGGAAGCCCGTCAGCCATGAGTCTTAGGTAATCCCCAGTCTATCATCAATCAAGTCGAGAAATCTCTTGGCAACCACGCGGTAGTCGAATCGCTCGACAACGTGCTTCCGTCCCGCATCACCCATGCGCCGGCGCAATCCCGCATCGGTCATCAGGTCCATGAGATAGTTTGCGATGTCGTGAACGCTCGCCCGGTAGTCGGCGGTCCGAGAACTCTGAAACACGACGCGATGCCCTTCTTCGTACCCCGATTCTTCACCCAGCACGGCCTCCCCGATGCGGATCTCCTGGGCGACACCCGCCAGGGATGCGGTTTTACCGTGCACCATCGTGTCCAACAGGCCCATGGCATTGATGCCAATGACCGGCTTGCCACAGGCGTTCGCCTCGACCTGGATCATGCCGAAGCCCTCGAGCCTGGAAGGCGCAGCGTAGATGTCACAAGAGGCCAGCAGGTAGGGCATGAAATTCCGTGAGATCGTGTTCGCCGTATACACCACGTTCTTGTCGATTCCGAGCTGCGACGCCAATTGGAGGTCCACGAGATTCTGCTGGATGGTACGCGGCTGAGGCCAGACCTTGCAGACGTACTTCCAATCCGGCGCCTTCATGTCGTTGATGGCCAGCGCCTGCATGACTTCCTGGGCGCCCTTCGACGTCGCGTCACCGCCGATGGTAAGGACCATGATCTGTTCCGCCGCGACGCCGAGCGCTTCGCGCACGGACGCGACTTTGAGATCGCTCGACTCGCGAGGCACGAATGCGTCGGTGTCGCAACCGACAGGCAGCACTTCAATATTCGCCCCGTTGATGCCGTCCCGAATATAGGTTTCCTTTACCCAGTTGGAGGTCACCAGAATCAACGGCAGCGCGTTGAGCACTTCGTGGTAATTGGCGATGTAACCATCGGCGACGAGCCAGGGAACCGGCTGGGCTCCATACCGTTGCGGATGGAGGACCAAATGCGGCGTGTGTCCCCAGTAGCCGACACCGACCACGACGTCTGGTTCGAACCAGCGATAGTACCATTCCTTTTCCTGTGCTGATTCAAAATGGCATGAGTACGCGTCGACACCGAGATGTGTCAACCCCCTGTAAAGAAGATCTCCCTGGGTTGCGAGCCCTCCGGGCGACGGTGGATAGTCGTAAAGTACTAGAACTTTCATGCGTCCAACTCACTCTGCTGTTCGATGACCCAGTCAAGCGCCTCCCGGGAATCCTCGAACGACCGGAACGCCTCCACGTGTGGTGTCGTTCTCGCCTCCCAGCTGTCGGCGCCGAAACCGTAACTTTGCGTCATTAGACGCAACTTTGTGCGCCAGTTCTCGGCGATGATCGGTTCTTGAATCGGGGCAGTCGCATCCGCCCGTGGCAGATAGGCGCGACTGCCGTCCTCGAAAGAGAACAGCCAGAGCTCGCGTGCCCGAATGTCTCCAGCGTGCCAACTTTTCGTTACCGTCCGGCACACCTCCTCGTGCCGCCGATGACGGGTGTACTCGCCCTTTGGACCGTGCGTGAGGACGACGTCAAACAACCGATCAGGCACGAGGCTCGCCAAAGCGTGTTCGAGTTGTTCGTGCTCGAGCGGAATCTGTTCGGGTCCATCGTCAAGGTCTGCGATACCACCATCGGCGCCGAGTTGCTCCAGGACTCTTCGAAACCTCGGCGCACGGTCCGGGTCGCTCGCCCGGCACATGGCCACGACGTGCCAGTCCCAATTCGGCCGTGCGAGAATCGTCCCGCCCGCCCACAAGACCTCATCATCGGGATGGGCGACAATGACCAAAGCACTCTTGTCGGTGTTCATTCTCCGAGTCATCGCCAGTGACATCATCCCCATCGCGAGCGCGTGGACAAGAGCTTTCGCCGCGACAACTCCCGCGGCGTGTAACGCCCGTCGATCATGAAGGGGCGTGTTCAAACCGGGACTAGGCACCCGACTCCGCATCGCCCGGAGTGCTGTTCTCGCTCAGCCAGCCGAGGAGCTCACGAATGCTCCCCGTGGCCAAGCCGATCGATGTGTCGGCTGCGCCGTAGTAGAGGTTAATTGTATCACCGTCGTCCGCTACCGTGTAGCCGCACGGAAAAACCACGTAGCCCACGTCACCAGTCCGCTCGTAGTCCGTCTCGGGCCCCATGATCCATCTGCTACCACGTTGGAGACAACGACGCGGATCCTCAAGGTCAAGAAGCGCCGCGCCGAGTCGATAGATGCATCCTGCGACGGTCTGCCGGACACCGTGGTAGAGCATCAGCCAGCCTTCGCTTGTCTCGATCAGCGGTGGGGACAACCCTATCTTATTGGCGTCCCACCAAGGACCACGTCTTGCGTGCAGCAGGATGGTGTGCTTACCCCAGTGTACAAGGTCGGGTGAAAACGATATCCAGATGTGAGCCTTGCCAGCCTGCGGTACAGGTCGATGGATCATGGCCCAGCTGCCACCGATGCGCCTTGGCAGCAATGCCGCATCCTTGTCCTCCGGCGGCATCACATTGCCCAAACGCTCAAACGATCGAAAGTCGGAGGTCAACGCAAGCGACACACCTGGCCCCGACGGAGAGTAGCAGGTGTACGTAACGGCATATTTTTCAAGCTCTGGGACCCAAACCACGCGCGGGTCCTCTACGCCCCATACTTCCTCCGGGTGGTTCTCCGCGTCTGGCTCCAGGGTCGGACGCGGATCAAGTCGCCAATCACTGACGCCGTCTGCGGACCGAGCGGCGGTCAGGTGTGACCGGCCGGAGCAGTCCTCGACGCGACAGAGTAGAAGCGTCTCGCCCGACGGTAACCTCACGGCGCCGGGGTTGAAGACCGTGTTCACAAAATAGGGCCAAGAGTGGGCGGACAATATCGGATTGTTGTCATGACGCCGAAACAGTCGGTGTCGCGGATCGTCTGGTTGAACGGGCATCGCGAAGGCCTCCTTGTCGTAAACCCCAATTGTGACAACTCACTCATGCGCGGTGGACGCCATAGTATACTCACGGACCGAATCTCAGTCGAGACCCTACACGACTTCACGGTCTCCGCAAACCACATCCACACGGTGATCGGGTGGCATGTTGGACCCGACCGCTGAAAGGGACGTGAAGACATCATGAAACTTATTTACTGTCGGGCGGAGTCTCGCCGTTGGCCTGCCACCGTCGGTTGGCGAAGGACGGCGAATGCATCGTCTCCCGTGAAGTCATCACGCATGCCGAGCGGGGCGTCATGGCCGATCAGTTCTATGCCGAGCGCCTCTACTCCCAAGCCCAGTTGACCGGCTTGCTCGAGAAGGTCGGCTTCGAGGCCGTTCGGTGTCACGGCTCGCTGGAAGCCGGTTCTGAGAGGGGGCAGGATCTGGGCATGATGGCGCACCGTCTCGTTCTGACGGCGCGGGTGTCCCGCCGGCAGGCGTCGTCGCCGCCGGTTCGATCGCTTCCGCCCTACCCGCAAGTGACGGTTCTCCTGGGCGATCCATCCCTTCCGGATACCACCAAAGTGGACGGGAAGTTCAATCCGCTGGACATCGACACCATCGAACGGCTGAAGGTGGCGCTCGGAGAGCTGAACGACTACGAGTTCTCGTATGTCGACGACCATCAGGCACTTGCGAGCACCTTACGCGCCGAACCGCCTGCGTTCGTTTTCAATCTCTGCGACGAAGGGTACTGGAACCGTGCGACGATGGAGCTGCACATACCCGCACTGCTGGACATGCACGGGATTTCGTACAGCGGCGCGGGGCCGCGTGCCTGGGGCTGTGCTACGACAAGAACCTCGTCCGCGGATTCGCCGAGTCTCTCGACATTCCCACGCCCATGGAGTCGTACATCGGACCGGACGACAGCGTCGCCACATTGCCCGCCACCTTCCCGGCACTCGTAAAACCGAACTTCGGTGACAGCAGCGTGGGCATCACCAAGGACGCCGTGGTACGCAACTCGACCGAGTTGATGGCATACATCGAGTGGCTCCGCAGCACCTACGGACGATGCGCGATCCTAGTTCAGGAGTTTCTGGCGGGAACGGAGTACTCGGTCGGCGTGGTGGGAAACCCAGGGCATGCCTATCGCGTGCTGCCGGCACTACAAGTGGACTACTCTCAACTGGCCGACGGCCTACCGCCGATCTTGTGCTACGAGTCCAAATGGTGTCCGGACTCGCCTTATTGGGATCAGGTCAGGTACACGGAGGCTGAAACCAGCGACGAGCAGCGGCGGACGCTCTACGACCATTCCAACACGCTTTTTGAGCGACTGGAGTGCCGCGACTGCGCGCGCTTCGACTTCCGGGCCGATTCGAACGGCGTGATCAAGCTCATGGAAGTGAATCCGAACCCCGGGTGGTGCTGGGACGGCAAATTCAACATGATGGCTGGCTACGCGGGTCTGCGCTATTTGGCTCTCCTTCGACTTATGATCGAAGCCGCGCAGGAGCGCGTGCTGAGTGAATCAGTAAAGCCGCCGGAGAGCAAGGTCGCTCTTGTTTGAAGAGGAATAAACCCTGTGTTTGACCATGCCATGACCATCGCCCCGCTTGATTGGATGGCCGTATTCAGTGCGATGTTGTGCGGTGCAATCATTGGCATCGAGAGGCAGATGCTCGGAAAGCCGGTCGGTATCCGAACCAGTATGCTGGTTTGCTTGAGCACCTACATCTTTGTCAGTATCTCCAACGCGGTCGCATCCGGATCCACCGATCCGTCGCGTGTCATCGGGCAGATAATCACCGGAGTCGGTTTCCTCGACGCCGGCGTGATGATGTCCCGAGATCGTCTTGTCGTCGGCGTCACATCGGCGGCCACGATCTGGATCCTTGCGGCCATTGGCGTGACCATCGCTTCGGGGTACCACTTGACAGGGATCAAGCTCGCGATCCTCGGTATCGTCGTCCTCGTCGGTGTGGACAGGGCAGAGAATACGTTTGGCGCTATGCAGAGAGGTGTGCACGCACGGTTAACAGCAAAGAAGCGGAGGTAGTCCACAGGGCATACCTGAAATGACGGGATCGTGAGTACCTCCGGCGATGTGGTAATCATCCGCACTGACACCTGATGGGTCCGCCGCACCGGTCTGCTGCTGGTGGAGGAAGCGAGCAGTTCGGCCGATTCGCTCGTTTTTCACAAGACGCTCACGGGGAGCCTGCTCCTTAGCGATATACCCGCGCTTGCTCTCGAACTCGGCGAGGCGTACGTCGTCAACGAAATCAATGTTGACTACGGCGTCCGAGTGGTTTGGAACCTGCTCAGTGAACTGGGCATGGTAGCGCCGCAGCAGAGACCATTCGAGTTCGAACTACATCGCGAGTTTCGGCGGCGCTTTCTGGCGTACTCGGACGGCGCACTCAGTTCGACCAGCGGGATCATTCGCTTCCTCGTGAAACCCGGCGACCTGGTTGCTGCCGGTCGGCCGGTCGGCAAGATCTACAGCGCTTTTGGGAAACTCCTCGAGACGATGGTTTCGGCGCAGCGAGCCGTCGTGCTGGGGCACTCGGATTCATCCGTTGCCTTCTGAACCCCGTCTGGCCATGGATTGCCACACAATGGCGTCGCACGGACCGCCCGTTGAACCAGACCCAGGCGCCGCCGAGATGATCTTGGTCCGGGGAATCCGCGAATGCGACGCAGCGGCGAAGCCCGTTGCCTAGAGTTGTAGGATGAATCCGTCAAATCCGTGAGTTACTTCCGCTCCACATTCGAGTTCGCTCAGAACTTGCCGTGTGAGATTGAGCTTCGTTTGCAGGAAGTCGTCCACATGCAGCGGGTCATGATGCACCACGATCCAACGCTTCGCGCCGCTAATCTTGGCTAGGAAACATGCATTGGGAACCGACGTATGTCCCCATCCTACCTTTTGCCCGTACTCCTCGGCGGTGTATTGAGCCTCGTGAATCAAAATGTCGACGCCAGCGAGGAAATCGATGATCGGCCTGCAAGCGTTGACAGAATCGTGCTTCTGAGAAAGCGAATGCGGAGAACCTAGATAGCCCTTGAGAAACTCGTTGTCGGGCATGAAGGAAATGCTCGTGGTGGGAGTTTCGATCTTGTAGCCCACCGTTACTCCTGGATGCTCCACGAATTCCCACGACACCTTGGCTTCGTTGATTTCAATGGGCTCGTGTGGCAAATACTCGAATCGGAGGTTGGCTCGCATGTCCTTCATCTGGACGGGGAAGTACGCCTGGTCCAGCTGCCCCTCGAAAATCGAC
Source organism: Phycisphaerae bacterium (assembly GCA_029260255.1). Classification (GTDB taxonomy): domain Bacteria; phylum Planctomycetota; class Phycisphaerae; order UBA1845; family UBA1845; genus OFTM285. Next base: position 18,091 of record JAJDDR010000138.1, on the reverse strand, counting down.
TTCAGGTCTTTTGAGAAACCCTTCGCGCCGTAAATCGTGATGTCGAATCCGGGCACGTACGCTGGAACGAAGAACGGGAAGCCCTGAATGTGATCCCAATGTGTGTGAGTCATGAAGAGATGGATCTTGCGGGCTTGGCCGCCCATAAGTGTCAGACCTAGCTCGCGAATTCCTGAACCGGCGTCGAAGATGATGACGTCCTCGCCACAGCTGACCTGCAGGCACGTCGTGTTTCCTCCGTGGCGGGCGAAACTGGGACCGGAGATTGGAATCGAACCGCGAGTTCCCCAAAGCCGGAGGCAACCGGTGGAGGTGTCCAGTGTCGGACGATATATCTCAGGAGCCGAAACTTGCTCGCTCGGATCGGGGGATTTCGGTCGGTCATTCGTGACGGGCCCTGAGGAATCAAAGAACGCGCGTGCCTTGGCAACGAGTTCCTTCGGGTCGAATGGTTTGAGGATCACATCGAAAGCGCCGAGATCCTGCGCTTGTTTGATTCGCGTCTTGAACCTCCTCGATGAACACACGATCACACCGATGTGTGCCGTTTCCGCCTTAGCTCGGAGCTGTCTGAGCACGTCGATGCCATGAACCTTAGGCATCATCAGATCGAGAACGATCAGGCTTGGTTGGAACGAACCAACTCGCGCAAGACAATCTTCGCCGTCATGGGCAACTGCGAGCTCGAAGCCTTCGCACTCAAGTGCTTTGACGATGGTGAGGGCTGCGATCTTCACGTCCTCGGCTATGAGTACCCGTCTCCTCTGGATTTCGGATGCGCTCATGGTCTGACTACTCCGCTACGATCGGCTGTCCCGCAGACTAAACCTCAGGTTCGAGTCCGAATGCCATGGTCTCACGGCAGCCGGATACCACCGCGTTGGCCATGCGCCTCGCACGATGTGCCTGATCGCCCCACGTGACGAACTGCTTCGATTTTGGCGTGCCGCAGGGCCAAACTGAGCGAACGGGGTCGCTAGATAACGCGCAGGTTAGCGGCGTCGTTGTCGGTTGAGAACCCCCACGTTTCGGAATTGCAACCTAGCTGCATCGCTGTCCACCGACCCTGTGCTGAACCGTAAAGACACACTTCTTTCATCGGTCTCGTTCAGCACGCACTCTTCGGAATCACGTTGTTTCGCCTTGAGCACGGCGCGTGATTGCGATTGTGCGATTGTTGGCTCCCCTTTCTTCCGCACTTCGTGTACGATTCCTAGTCAGAACGAACGTCGTTTGATGTACGGAGTGCGGCGCCTATGGTCACCAGCGCGGAGGACATCTTCGACGACATCGTGGTGGGGGTCGGTGGTTCAGAATCGTCGTATTCCGCGCTTCGGTACGCTTTCGACTTTGCGGATTCTGTTCAAGGTCGAGTCACTGCCGTCATCGTCGAAGAAACGATCCCACCAAGCGTTCTCGCAGTGAGCAGCGGCGCGGCGTTCGCAGGATTCATCGATCGTGCGCAAGACGCCGCCAGCTTGCTCGCCGAACAGACTGAGGACATGGTACGGAAAATCGCACTTACGATCGATTCGGACTTCGAAGTACGATTAGAACAAGGTCGTGTCGCGGAGTGTCTTGCGAGAGCTAGCGAGTCCGCCACGCTTGTCTGCCTCGGCAAGCACGGCCATGGAGAATCGCACGGCGGGTTGCTTGGTTCCAATGCCGAGCAGGCGGTAAGGCGCATTCGATCCCCCGTGTTCATATCGCCCCCGGAGCATGGGCGCGTTGATGAGATCATCGTTGCGTACGCAGCCAAGGAACCGGGCCGAATGAATCTGCGAGTTGGTCGATGGCTGCAGCGCACTTTCAAACGACCACTTGTTGTCTTCACAGCACAAAAGAGCGACGGCGCTTGCAAACAGATGCTGGAAGCTGCCCGCAATGATCTTGGAGACGACCTCAACGACATCAGATTCGAAAGTGACCTCAGTAACGCCGCAAGCGCAATCGTCCACCGAACGTCGAATCGGTCGCTGCTCGTCATGGGGGCATATGGGCGATCCCGCTTGTACCACATGGTTCTGGGAAGCGTGACCGAGGAAGTCATTCGGGCAGCGCGAGGTCCGGTGATGCTCACCAGGAAGCTGCTATCGGAATGAGCGGAGTTTGTGCCGGCGCGTCTCAAGCACATTTCGCGCCGCGTCTCGACGGCTCCATGATTTGCACGAGGCTGCGGGCAATTCCGCTTGCGAGCGAACGTGATCGCGCAGTAAGGAATACTCGAGTTGACATCCGCTTGCTCTCGACAATCGTGACGTGTCGTCGCGAGTCCACGCGTCATCACATCTTGCTGGGCCCCGCACATATCCGAGCAAGCTGACAGCCGTTGCCAGCATGGCGTCCTAGATGTCTAATCCCGGGCGCCCAAACCGGGCTCGGCACCGAGAAGCTGAAGAGGAGTGTTCGCGATGTTGCGTTGGCTGCAACCCAAAGATCGGATCGACGAGGCGGAGGTCGAGGTGGGGCTACGCGCCCTGTTGTACGACGGGGTGTGCTCTCAGATCATGGGCACCTTCACCGGCGGAGCGTTTCTCGTCGCCTTTGCCCTCCTGCTCGGCGCTTCAAACACGGTCATCGGCCTACTCGCCGCGGTCGGACCCCTGACCCAGCTCCTGCAAATCCCAGCGATCTACGTGATTGACCGCACGGCCCTCCGCAAGGCGCTTGTCGTAGTCAGTTCGTTCCTGAGCCGCGGCTTCTGGCTCGTGGTAGCGGTAATTCCCTGGCTGGTTCCTCGAGAGCAGACCGTTATGGTTCTGCTGATTTGCTTATTGCTCTACTTCGGTCTCGGAACGATCTCAGGGTGTGCATTTAACTCCTGGATGCGAGACTTCGTTCCTGAGAAGATCATGGGGCGGTACTTCGGGAAACGGATGGCCGTGGCAACTGCGGTCGGTGCGGCCCTTACGGTTCTTGCAGGCTTCGGCGTGGAGTTCGGGAAACGGGTCATGTCCGATCAGTTCACTCCATACAGCGTGCTCTTTGTGCTTGGCGCGATCGCAGGGCTCACCGGTGTCTACTTCCTCGCCCGAATCCCCGAACCGCGGATGGAGGTACACACGCCCCAAGGGCTGTTCAAGACATTGGGAGAGCCCTTTCGTGATTTCGATTTTCGCCGCTTGCTTCTCTTTCTGGGATCATGGAACTTCGCCGTCAATTTGGCTGCACCGTTCTTCGCGGTGTACATGATTAACCGACTTGAGATGTCCTTGGCGCTTGTGCTCGGCCTCTCGGTCGTGAGCCAGGCGTGCAACGTCGCGTTCTTCAAGATCTGGGGTAGCGCGGCGGATCGCTTCAGCAACAAATCGGTCCTATCCATATCGGGTTCCCTGTTCATTCTTAGCATCGCACTCTGGCCGTTTCTGACCATGCCGGAGCGCTATTTCCTGACGCTGCCTCTGTTGTTCGTCATTCACATTCTTGCGGGAATTTCCACTGCCGGCGTGAATCTGTGTGCCGGAAACATAGCACTCAAGGCGGCGCCCAAGGGCAAGGCGACGGCATTCCTGGCGGCGAACGCCCTTGTCAACGGTGTCGCGGCTACCATCGCCCCCATCATTGCCGGTATCGCTGCGGACGGGTTCGCGACAAAACAGCTATCCTTGCGTCTACACTGGTTATCAACCGAGACCGGCAACGGCTTCGACATTCCGGCCATCGATCTCAGGGGGTTGGACTTCCTCTTCCTTATTGCGGTGGTGTTCGGATTGTACGCGATGCATCGTTTGCTGGCGGTACGCGAGGAAGGTGAGGTGGAGGAGGAGGTGGTGATCGCACACGTCGCAGCCGAAGCGCGGAAAGCGGTCCGTCACGTGTCCAACGTTGCGGGATTGCGGCACCTGTATTCCTTCCCGTTTGCGGATATCGAAAAGAGTGTCGGTCCCGGGGCACGTTCCGATCAACGCGACCCTGGGGCCCAGAGCGCAGAGTCGCGAGTTGACACTCCGGAGGCCCAAGAACCGAGAGGTCCATCGCCTTAGAGGAGCCATACCGTGACGATTCTTGTTGTCTCGATCATCGTTGTTTTGGTGGTTTCGGCGCTTTGTTCGTTGAGCGAGGCCGCGTTGTATGCCGTCAGAATGCCGTACATTCGCCAACTTGTTGAAGGCGGGCATTCTGCGGGTGCGCTGCTCGAAAAGTTCAAGCAGAACATGGAGCGGCCGATCACGGCCATTCTCATACTCAACACCGCTGCCAATACGGCGGGCGCGACGGTTGCGGGCGCGCAGGCGAGGGCGCTTTTCGGCGACGCCTCCGTAATCTGGTTTTCGGCCAGCTTCACGGTGGCTGTATTGTTTCTTTCCGAGATCATACCGAAGGTGGCCGGCGTCGCTTTCAATCGGCCGATCGCACGAGCGCTAAGTCACCCCCTTGACGTGGTGATTAACGCGATGTTCCCACTTGTTTGGCTCAGTCAGCGCATAGCGCGAGTCTTTCAATCCAACGAACCACCGCGGGTCGCTTCGGAGGAGGAAGTGTGGCATTTTGCGGCAATAAGTGCGGAGGAGGGCAGCATCCTGCCGTTTGAGGCGGAACTGATTAAAAATGTCCTGCGACTCAACGACGTTATCGCCAAAGACATCATGACGCCCCGTACGGTGATCACGCGCGTTGCATCGCGGACGGTGGTCGGGGATCTGAAGGAGATCGCGCCTGCCTGGCAACATACGCGCGTTCCGGTGTTCGACAATGAAGATGCTGAGCAGTGGATCGGGTTTGTACTCAAGGCGGACGTTGTGGAGCAGCTCGCGGCAGATCGATTCGACGTGGCGGTGGAGACCCTGCGCAAACCGCTCGGTTTCGTTCCGGAGTCGGCGCCGGGACACCTCCTGCTCAACGAGTTCATAAGGCAGCGGCAGCACATTTTCGGCGTCGTCGATGAGTACGGCGGCCTCGCCGGCATTGTCACCTTTGAGGACGTTCTCGAATCGCTCCTCGGCCAAGAGATAGTCGACGAAACGGATGTGGACGAAGACATGCGGGCCGTCGCGCGGCGGGGCGCCGCCGGACGGATTCATCGGAGCGGAGATCCCGGCAAGGACCAAGGACCATGACCGGGAGAGGCACGATGACAATTGAGCCTGCCGCCGAACGGAACGCGCGGTGCATGCTCGCGGTAGTCTTCGAGCAACGAGCGCACGACTGCCGTTGCGCCCGTACTTGCCAGCGTTCAAATCGTGAAGGGGTGAGGAAATGACGTCCATCTTGGAGCACTTACAGCGATCGTTTCGCCTCGCCGATGCAGCTGATATCGCGCTGGTTTCTCTGTTCCTCTATACCTTCTTGATGTGGTTCAAGTCTACCGCATCCCGACAGGTTCTGGTCGGCATCGGCGTCGTCACCGTCGTTTACGTGTTGGCGCGGACCTTTGATCTGTACATGACGGCTGCCATGTTCCAGGCAGCCCTGGCTTTCGCAGCGATCACCGCAATAGTCGTGTTTCAGGAGGACTTGCGGAGGTCTTTCGCGCGACTTGCGTCCCTGGGGAAGTTTCCCAGAGCCCGAACGGACACCACCGGCATGGACGTGGATGTCCTCGTTGAGATTGCCTTTGAGTTGGCGAAAAAGAGGATTGGCGCTCTCTTAGCAATTCGAGGCACGGAACATCTCGATCGCCACGTACGCGGAGGCGTTGCTATCGACGCACGAATCAACAAAGCGTTGCTCGACAGCATTTTCGATCCGCATTCCATGGGGCACGATGGCGCGGTCATCATCGACCACGATCGCATTTCTGAGTTTGCGGCGCGTTTGCCGCTATCCGAGAACAGCATGCAGATAGGTAACAGGGGAACGCGACATTGTGCGGCCCTGGGGCTGTCCGAACTGTCCGATGCGATGGTGGTCGTCGTGTCGGAAGAACGCGGAGAGGTCAGCGTGGCGGAGGGCGGAGAGCTTGAGAAAGTTGAAACGCCCGTCGCGCTCAAACAGCGACTGGACCGCTTCACGCGCCGCGTGCGACCTCGAAACGTGGCGGATTTGCGGCGGAGGTTGCTTGTCGAGAATTCCGGCTTAAAGGTGACATCTGTTCTGGTGGCCTGCATTGCGTGGTTTCTCGTCAGCTTCGAGGCTGAGACCGTACAAAAGACGTTTGTCGTGCCGATTGAATATCGCAACCTGCCGGACACAATGGACATCGACGATACCGCCCCGACGGAAGCCCGCCTGACTTTGACCGGATTTGAACGCGCGTTCAACCTGCTCGCACCCAGCACACTCAAGGTGTCGCTTGACCTGAGCAAGGTTGAGGAGGGTCAACAGCAAATCGCCATCGACGAGTCTCATGTCAAACTTCCGTCCAACTTGGCGCTTTTCCGCTCAGCACCTCGGATCGTGTCGCTCGGGGTCCATACCTGGGTCAGAGCCCGTGTGGCTGTCGAGCCGCGGACCGAAGGGCGCCTCCCCCGGCACTTGAGGGAGCGAGAGATCAAGGTGACGCCCGAAGCCGTACAGGTGCTAATATGGCGTTCGTACAGGACATCCACAACCCGAATCTACACCGAGCCGATCGATCTCAGTCGAGTGAACGACGCCTCGGAGTTCAAAGCCAAGCTGGTTGTCCCACAGCAGATGCGACTGGAAGTTGATCAACCAGCAGAAGTGAAGGTGATGTTGGATGTCAGTACTGATAAGACTGAGAGCAACAACGTCCCCCCGGGAGGGCCATAGCTTCGCGTGGAGCTCCCGCCCTTGTCCATTGCGCGCAGATGCACTGCGGAGAGCAAAGGCCTACGGACCAAAGGGTTGTTTTGATGACAAGCAAGAAACTGAAACGTTCCGATCGTTTGCTCAGCGTCCTCGACGAATACCACGAAACGATGGTCATCATGCACAACAATCCGGACCCGGATGCCATCGCCGCGGGTTGGGCCTTGTTCCTGCTTGTCAATCAGCGGCTGCGCAAGCCCGTGCGCCTGGTGGGGCGCGGACCAATCCTCCGAGCCGAAAACCTCCAGTTCATAAAACTGCTTCAACCACCAATCGAGCTTGTCGACGAGATCTCTCTCGACGCACACACGGCAACGGTGCTCGTCGATTGTTCACCGGCATCGGTCAATCATCTCCTCGGCGGTCAGATAGCGCCGGTTGCCGTCATCGATCATCATGAATCAAAGGATGATGGCTTTCGAATCCCGTTCCGCGACATGCGTCCAAAGGCGACAGCTTCGGCAAGCATTACAGCTGAGTACATGCGCGAACAACGCCTGGAACCCGCACCCCAGATTGCCACCGCGCTTCTGTATGCCATTCGCACCGAAATGATCGGCGCCCGTAAAGCGCTGTCTCGACTGGACCATTCTGCTTTGCGGTGGTTGTCCAGCTTTGCGGAGTATGACGTCCTGTCCGAAATCGAGAATCCACCGCTTCCTCGCTATTACTACGAGGAATTGCTGCTTGGCCTGGACAGCGCGCTCGTATACTCAGACTCGGCGGTTTGTTTCCTTCCTCGTATTACAGCCGCGGAAATCGTCGGAGAGCTTGCCGATCTTCTCATCCGGTGCGATGGCCTTCAATGTGTCCTTTGCGGGAGCAGGGTGGGCGATGACCTCCTTCTTTCTTCCAGATCCAAAGGCGATGAGCGTACTGCGCTGGCGCTTCTGAACCAGGTCTTGCGCGGGTTGGGGCATTTTGGCGGACACCTCCATCGTGCGGGTGGGAAGATATGCGTGCCCAAGTCGGGGATGGATTCGGATGAGCTTGAGCACGAGCTACGCACGCGCTGGCTTGACGCATGCGGCAGCAGCATACGCCGAGGGCAGCGGCTTGTGGGTCGCAAGGAAATTGCGCGACGGCTGTAGCATAATCTGCAGCACGCCGTGATCGTTTCAGCGACAAACGAGGTCATTGTCGATGTTGGACACAATTAGGAGCATAGTGCCATGGAACGAACGCCTGTCGACAGCCCGCTGACGCCTCTTCTTCAGACGCTCATCAAAGCTGACGTGCCCGCGGCGGCGCGCGCCTTGGAAGCTGTGCCGGAGTCTGAGGCGGCAGAGGTCTTCATGGCACTGCCAGATGACATAACTGCACTTATTCTGCCCCACTTGCAGCTGAATTATGCAGCGGCCCTCGTCAAAGATATGGATCCCGCGAGCTTCAATACCGTCGTGCGCGCAATGGAGCCGAAACGGGCCGCATCACTTCTGATGAGACTACCACGGGACTCGCTGGAACGACTCTTGCCCCACGCCCCCAAAAAGCTGAAAGACGAAGCCCGAGAACTGCTGGTCTACCCGGACGGGAGCGTGGGCCGCATCATGCAGACGGACTATCTGGCACTGCACGGGGACGAACGCGTGCGGGATGCCATACGGAAGATACGCAAACTCGCGCCACAACGGCACCCCGCCTCGTACGCCTACGTCGTTGACGTCGACGAGCGTCTGGTTGGCGTGATCAACATGCGAGATCTTCTTCTGGCCGACGACGAGGGACCGGTCAAATCAATCATGAAAGAAGATGTGTTTACGCTCGATTGCTTCATGGACAGCGCTGACGCCGCACAAGAGCTTGGGAAACGGCGGTACTTCGCTGCGCCTGTTGTGGATGCCGAGAAACGAATGCTCGGCATTGTGAAGGCCGAGCAGCTCATCCACGGTGCTCAAGCGGAGGTCGCCGAGAGCATCCAGCGGATGTTTGGTGGAAGCCCGGATGAACGGGCGTTCTCGCCGTTCGTTTTCTCTTTGCGCAAGCGCCTGCCCTGGCTTCACGTCAACCTTGCCACCGCATTCCTGGCCGCATTCGTGGTCTCGCTGTTTGAGGACACGATCGCCAAGATCACCGTGTTGGCCGTTTTCCTGCCGGTTGTCGCCGGTCAGGGTGGCAACGCGGGTGCCCAATCCTTGGCAATAGTCATGCGCGGGCTTGTGATGCGCGAGATCCCTCGCAATCGCCTGTCGGCCCTGGTGGTGAAGGAAGGACTGCTGGGTATTACAACAGGCACGGTCACCGGGATTGTGACAGGATTGCTCGCATGGTTCTGGCAGGGCAGCGCGATCCTCGGGCTTGTGATCGGCCTGGGGATGGTCGTCAACCTGTTCTTCGCTGGGGTGTCCGGGGCGGCGATCCCCATCATCATGAAATCTTTGGGCTGGGATCCCGCCCAGTGTTCGAGCATTATTCTCACCACGGTTACGGATATTGTGGGCTTCGTTGCGTTTCTCGGCTTCGCCGTTCTGTTCCAGAGCTTCTTGGTCTAACAGGCGCGACGCGGAGACACAAATTGAAGTTGATTCGACAGACTCCGCTATTGGCAGATGTTGTCACGTCGCTTCCATGCTACCAGTCCGGGCGTCTCAAACGCGTGAAAACCGTTGACAGACTAGCCGCCGTCGCTTGCGTCGGTGTCGACGCTTGTGAGAGTGATGACCGTCCGTAGCAGGCGGCGCGAGACGCTAAAATCGACGTCCGGGACCGATTCATCGTCGCCGACCGCAACAGAGGTAGGCGCAATCCTCACCGGAAAGGCGCCGCACAAGTCGCCAAACCCGCATGGATCCCCATCGCCGTTTCGATCGGTTCCAGCCGTTATGATGTAATCGCCTGCAAGCAGATTCGTGAATTCGTAGGTGAAGTCGACCGAAGCGCTCGTTTCCAATGTCACCGTGATCTGAGGCTCGCCTTGGCGGGTCGCGGTGACCAGTATTATCTCATCAAACTGAAGTGGTTCGCCGACCTCGGCGACGACATCAATCATGGCGGGCTCTGTACCTTCAGCGTGGACCGTGACTCTACCACGCAAGACGCCGTCATCCTGGCCGACACGATTTGCGGTGACCAGTACTTCGTCCGCATTCGAATTGCCCGCGGTGCTTCCCCGTGTTTGTGCCCTGAGCCAACCACTTCCCTCAGTTTCCTCAACATCAATGGAGTCGACGCGCAAGAAGCCGCCGCCGGCGTTAAGGATGCGGGCGCGAAGCTCAGTCCGGGTGATGCCGAAGTCGAGGGTTTCGGGCACGATGATCAACTCCGGTCCGCTCTCTGATACGATGCCTCGACGTCGTCGCGCTTCACGCACAGCTGCGGCTGCGTCAATGAGGCCGTTCCCAAAGTCGTCGTCCCGCCCGGCGGGCCCAAGATCGACCGCTGTTTGCATCAGTACCTCTCGGACGTCGGCCGCGGAGAGTTCGGGATTGGCTGCGAGGACCAGCGCGGCTACCCCCGCGACGTGAGGTGCGGCCATGCTCGTGCCGACGCCGTAGTTGTAACGAAGGTCGATTACACCACGGATATCTCGTGCAACGGTGCTCAGCACAGCGTCGGGAAATCCGTCACCGTCAATATCGGTTCCTGCCCCACCGCCGGGCGCTGCCACATCAATCCATGAACCGAAGTTCGAGTAAGACGCGCGTTGTGATTGTATGTCTACTGCCGCAACGCTTATTACTTCGGGCAAGGCCGCTGGAAACGACAGCGTCGAGGTGGAATCGTTGCCGGCTGATGCAATCAAGACCACTCCCGCCGCGCCGGCATCCCGGATCGCCGCCTCCTCGCATTGCGATCCTGGTCGACCGGCGCGGCCGCCATAGCTCATGTTGATGATGTCGGCACGTCGGTCGGGAGTCGTGCTAGATGCATTCGGCAGTCCCGCTGCGAAACGGATCGCCTCAGAAGAATCAAAGGCGGTTCCTCCGCCACGGCCAAACGCACGCAAGGGCATGATCATCGCTTCCCACGTGACTCCGGCTACACCGCGGGCGTTGTTGGTCGCCGCGCCGATGGTTCCGGCAACATGCGTGCCATGAAAAGTGCTGAGATTGGGGCCACCGGCCACGTCGCCAGGGTCATCCGGATCGGGGTCACGACCGTCTCCGTCGCGTGCACGATCTGCATCGGCAATAAAGTCATAGCCTGGAACGAGTCGCCCCTGCAGATCCGGGTGGGTGCTGACGATACCACTGTCGATAACCGCGACGACCACTTCGTCGCTGCCGAGCGTCATGTCCCACGCTTGCGGTAGGTTGATGGCAGCGTAGTGCCATTGCAGGTTGAAGTGGCGGTCGTTCGGCGTCCGATGCAGCTTGCGAATAGCGTTCGGCTCCGCAACCGCAACCGACTTGAGCCTTCTCAGCCGTTCCATTGCTTGCTGCGTTTCGATGCGCGATAAGTCCTTGTCTTTTGCATCCGTGAGGGGAACGCCCACGCGGCTTACCCCGGACGGGGACCGGTCGATAAGCCGCAAACCGAGCGCATTCAGGGCAGCGGCCTCCTCGACTTCGTTCGATTGATCCCGGAATAGCACGAGTAATTCGCCGAGAACGACGTCGTCCGAAGCGGCTGATGTGGCCGCGTTTCGCGCCTCGCGAGAGTTTGATGTTCTCCCGACACGCCGGACACGTCCCGTCACGTCGGCGGGCTCGATGAGGCGGGCCGTTACATCCAGCTGGTACTCCGCCGTGTCGCTCTGCGATGTCACCACGACGACAAATGGACCGTTGACCTCAAAACTCCCGGTTTCGTTCCGATCAATGGAATCGAAACAGGCGGCAAACAGCGGCTCGCCTTCACTCTTGGGCGCACACTCCATGCGCTCGAAATCGTGCACGGCCAGATCAAGATCCTCCGGTGGATCGATTCCGGATTTGCTGAACGTTAAGCGAAGATCAATTTCGTGCGCCGCGTCGACGGAAAACTCAAAGGCGTCGACCTTGTCGCCTTCCGCCACAGACAAATCGCCGAGAATCGAAAACTCGTCCGCTGCGGTGATGGGTCCAAGGAAGTGACTCAGGCTCAGGCCGTCGTTCACCTCCTGTTCGAGCACGACCCGCCGACCGGTATCGGGCAGCACCGTCAGCCGGCCGCTGATTGATGAGGTGAACGTCGGCGGTGTGTCCGGTGGCAGGGGTGCGGGCGCACAACCCGTCAAGCATGCCAGGAGCGTAATAAGAGCGGTTTTGCGCATGACATCGACCTCCAATGCCCGCGGGCGAACGCGGGGTCTGACACGACCGCTTGCGGTTCGTCGTGGCATACTCGATTCGACCGGAAAGCCATGCCCGAGGGCTCAGCGGCTATGGTCTCGCAGCCGGCCGCGGGCCAGCCTGCATGAAGCGCGGCCCTTCCTGGAACACGAGCGGAGCGACGTATTGCTTGATGAACCGACGATTGACAACGTCGGTGTGGCCGCCCGCGTGCCCTGCTTGCTCGAACTCCGGTACCCAGGCGATGTTGACGACCTTGGCATACAGACGGCGTGTTTCCGCGTCGGCCCCCAGCGGCGGGCGAAAGCCGGATACACCTGCGGCTTTTGCGCCAACAATTCCTCGGTCCGCAGTGCCAGTCAATGGCACTAGGAACCGAAGTGCCGTATCCCGATTCGATGTGAACACATACATCCGGTTTCGAAGTCCCTTCAGCGCTTCGCTCAGATCATAGTCCGCGTTCAATGAAGAACCAAGGAGGATGGTGTTATCAATGGCGCGTCCTTCACCCAGTTCTTCAAGCACAAAGATCGCTAGGGCAGTGCCGGCGGACAAGCCTACGAGATTGACGGCCCCGCCGGGACTCGCATTCTGGTACTCACGGATCATCTGCGCCAATTGGCGTGCCTTCGCGCGCTTGATGCCGACAGGTGTAACTTGATCTACAACGGCACCTGCGCCGGTCTGCCAGCGGAAGTTGACGAAATCGCCCTCAAAGCCGGCGGCCTTCAACCCGTCGCTCACACCGTTACCCCAGTTCGTCAGCCCCCCACCACCACCTGCCCCGTCGAGATAATACACTCGTCCGTCTCGCCCGGAGGGCCCCAGCCCAACGGCTTGGTTGGTCGCGCATCCAGTCGATAATACGAGCAGCGAACCAATCAAGAGTGTGGCTAAACAGTATCGTGTGTGCATCGCCTAATCTCCAGAGTCCCTGAATATACCTTGCTTCATGGTGCCTATTGCCGAAGTCGGAAGCGCCAACGAATCGCAAGGTGCGTTCCCCGCGACTGCGAACCGGTTTGACAGGGCGTGCCTCAACCGCGCTCGCTGAAGGTGCCCGGGAAAATCGCGATCGGCGTTCGCCCGGCACCACCGAGTCATCGACTCGGGAGCCAGCCCACCGATCACAATCCCGATCACCAAGGTTGCGAACAACGGAGCGGCGCTTGGCATCGTCGCCGTTACACACAAACAGCTTGATCTCGACGACCGCGTGTTTTGCAAAAGCACGATAGTTGCCAAGACCGCGGCCGTGGCCAGTTGCCGGCGTGACATGGCCGACTCTTCGATACTTTCCGCTCGCCACCTGTCGTGGCTTCAATCCCGCCGCTTCGTTCCATGATAACCCCGATCGGCGCCGACGCACAGTAGCGGTGTGCTGCCGCCGTGCTGAGCCTTCGGCGCGCCGCTGCGGCGACCACAACGGGAAAGGACCTTGCCTCCCAACTTGCGGAACGGCAACACCGGTACGAAGATAGTGGTCCATGGGAGAGGTTCTCGGCTGTTGGGTCCAGGCACAGCTGCCGACGGAGGAAGACCGTGTTCCGTAAGCGACACCCGCCAGCAGGATCAAAACCCGGCACGCTCGTGATCCACTCGCAGGCGCAGCAACCGGTCATTCGGGTTATGAAGTACAAGCCGGATAACCTTGAGGAGCGGGACATTGCCGAGGTGGCAGAACTCAAGGACATGCTAGAAGTGAACACGGTCTGCTGGATTGACGTCCTGGGTCTCGGAGACGAGGCGGTTCTGCGAGAGTTTGCGGACATGTTCTCGATTCATCCCCTGGCCTTGGAGCACGTCGTCAACGTGCCGCAAAGACCAAAGGTCGAGCGGTTCGAAGAACATACGCTGTGCATCACGCGCATGGCACTGCTAGGGGACGAAGGGGTTGAGCCTGAACAGGTCAGCGTTTTCATTGGCCCCAACTACGTGCTGACATTTCAGGAGCGCTGTGGCGACGTCTTTGACCCCATCCGTAATCGGATCCGGCAGGGCGGGCCGGTTATTCGCAACTCTGGGCCTAGCTACCTTGCGTACGCGCTGCTCGACGCGGTCATCGACGGGTACTATCCGCTTCTGGAGACGTTTGGCGAGAAGCTGGAGGCGCTTGAAGATGAAATCGTTGGCAATCCGCAACCAGCTATGCTGCATGCGATTCATGGAGCCAAGAGCGATCTGCTCGCGGTGCGTCGGGCGATCTGGCCTCAGCGCGAGGCAATCAACGCGCTGATTCGCGACGAGAATCCGCTCATCGCCGAACCGGTCCAAGTGTACCTGCGCAACTGCTACGACCACTGCGTTCAGATCATGGACGCCGTCGATACGTACCGCGAATTGGCCGGAAGTCTGATGGACGTGTATCTATCAAGCGTTGGGAATCGTCAGAACGAGGTCATGAAAGTCCTGACGATCATGGCCAGCATCTTCATCCCGCTGACGTTTATGGCGGGCATTTACGGGATGAACTTCGAGAACATGCCGGAGCTGCATTCCGCATGGGGATATCCGTTACTGCTGGCCGCCATGGTTGCCCTGGCTGTCGGGATGATCGTTTACTTCCGGCGAAAAGGGTGGCTTGGTGGGCAGCGGCTTGGGCCGCACGACCGGAAAGGCTGATTCGGAGCCCCCGCACCGCGATTGGTCACCCAACCTCAGAGGCTGGCCTTCCGGGCACGTTCGCCCGAGAATGGCACCATGGAGACCACCGGCGATTGGCACGCACTGCCGAATGGTGTTCGCCTGCGACAACGAAACAGTGGAGCAGTAATCAACATGCAGTTTCCGCCGTACACGGGTCGCAGGATCTGGCTCGGGTTTCTGTACGCCGTCGCCCTTCTTTCGCCCATCGCGGCCACAGGCCAGCAACCGCCGGATCCCACCGAATCCGCCGGACAAACCGAACCGGCGGAAGCGGCGCAGGCGGCTCCACCCCAGCCGTCGCTCTCAACGAAAGAACTCCAGCTTCAGCTCAAGCAAGCGCAGGACGCGACGGATCTCCCGGAGGACACGAAATCGAAAGCGGTGGGCCTTTACACGCAGGCGATCCAGCAACTCGAAACCGCCGAGCAGTGGGCGAACAAAGCCGCCGAGTACGAAGCCGAACGGCAGAAGGCGCCCGAAACACTCAAGGCGATTCAGGCCGAACTCGTCACGCCGCTCGGCGAGGCGGCACCCGATGTTCCTCCCGGCTCCACCCGCGCCGAGCTCGAGCAACGATCTCGCCAAGTGCAGAGCGACCTGGACGCTGAGAAGAAGGCGTTGGCTGAGTGGGAGCGCGAACGTGACCGGAGAACGACCCGCCGAAAGGAGGTTCCGGATCTCTTGGCCGCCGCCAAATCGCGTTTGCAGGCGTTGACTGAGACGCCGGTGTCTCCCGAGGCGGAGCAGCCGGCCTCTGTTCGACTGGCCCAACAGGCGCTGGGTCAAACGCGTCGCCTCGCGATCGATCGCGAAATCGAGGCCTACAACGCCGAACTCCTCAGCTACGATGCTCGACGCGAATTGCTCCAGGCGCGACTCGACCGATCGGCTCGGCGTGTGGGTCACCTCGATAAACTCTTCGCCGCGTGGCAGATTCTTGTCCAGGAACGGGCGCGCAAGGAATCTGAACTTGCACTACGCGAGGCGCGCGAGCAGTTGAAACGCGCGCATCCAGCCATACGCCCGCTCGCCGAGGAACGTGAGCGGTCCGCGTTGCGCGCGAAGGAGTTGCAGGTCGAGAGCAAGGAAATCGACGCGAAGGTGGCCGAAACGGAAGCCCTGCTGGCCCAGGTGAGCCAGGAGTTCGACAAGATCACGCGGCGCGTGAACGCGACCGGGCTGACCAACGCCATCGGCCAACTCCTGCGAAAACACCGCGGCAATCTGCCCAGCCTTCGCCCGTTTGAACGCAATCTTCGTGAGCGGAAGGACCGAATCAGTGCCGCTCAGCTCGCGATCATGGAGCTTGAGGATCGGCGCGGCGAACTGATGAGAGTGGGGATCGTCTCCGGCATCATGGCGTCGATCGACGCGGACACGAGCGAAGAACAGCGTGCCATGATCCAACAGGCCGCGGAGGAATCCGTCGTCACCCTTCGCGCCGAGACGGACAGCCTGCTGAAGGACTACGATCGGCTCTTCGACAAGCTCGTCGACCTTGACGGCAAAGAACATGACTTGGTCAAGACCATCGAACGCTTTGAGGAGTACGTCGGCGAGAAAGTCCTGTGGGTAAAGAGCGGCACGCTTCCCGCGGTGGCGGACATTCGGTACGCACAGGAGACGCTCGGCTGGCTGTTGGACCCGTCCAACTGGCGGGATGTGCCCAAGTCGGTCATCGGGACATTTCGCGCCAACGCCGGGCCGACCGGGGTGGGTCTGGCAGCCCTCATCGCGATCTGGCTGGCGTCACCGCTGCTGGCGCGCGTGGTGCGCGTGGCCGGCGCGACGGCGGCCACGGCGGCCACGGACAGCATGGGCCGAACCATCGGCGTGCTGTTCGCAACGGCCGGTCTGACCGTACGCTGGCCGGCGACACTTTGGCTTGCCGGGTGGGTGATGGCGTCGCCGTACGACGCCACCGACTTCTCGAAGGGGGTCGCGAGCGGTCTCAACGCAACCGCCGTGATCGTGCTCACGTTGCAGTCGCTGCGGCAACTGGCGCGGCGCAACGGCTTGGCGGAAAAGCATTTTCGCTGGAACGCCCGTTCATTGACTCGCTTGAAGCGACACATCGCCTGGCTGACCGCCGTGTTGGTGCCCACGTTTTTCATCTTTGCGACGTTGGAGGCACAGGCGACCGAAGCGGCGAAAGACTCGTTGGGGCGATTCGCATTCGTCGTCGCGTTCCTGGCCATCACGGTATTTGTGCAGCGCACGCTGCGGCCATCCGGGCCAGTTCTAGGTCCCGTGATGCAGAAGCAATCGGGTAGATGGATCTACCGCCTTCGACATTTCTGGTATCTGGTATCGCTGACCCTCCCGCTGTCACTCGTGATTGCAGCGATCGTGGGGTACTACTACACGTCACTTTACCTGGGCACGCGGTTTGTTGAATCGGTTTGGTTGCTCCTCGGGTTGATGGTCTCCGGCGCAATGATAAAGCGCTGGCTTGTGCTGCAGATGCGTCGTCGCGCGATCGCAGAGTCGCGCGAACGGGCTGCGCAGCGACAACAGCAAAAAGAGGGTGACTCCGCCGCACCGACTGAGCAGGGAGCATTGGTTATCCAGGAGAGCAAACTGGATGTTTCCGCGATCAACAAGCAAACGCTTCAACTCGTGCGTGTGACTCTGATGGTCGTCGGAATCGCAGCTCTGTGGGGAATCTGGGCGGAGGCGCTACCCGCTCTAGGCGTCTTCCGCGGAGTAACACTCTGGTCGGCCACACAGCTGGCGTCCGAGACAGTCCCCACGGCGGACGGTGGCACACAGATAAGCGAGTATATCAGGACGATTCCAATTACGTTGGCCGACGTCGGGCTCGCTTGCCTTGTGGCTCTGATCACAATTGTGGCCGTCAAGAACATCCCTGGGCTCCTGGATATCACCATACTGGAGCATCTTCCGATCGACGCCGGCGGTCGGTTCGCGGCCACGGCGATTACGCGGTACGTGATCACTGTCGTGGGGACCATCGTGGCGTTCAGCCGGCTTGGCATCGGTTGGTCTCAGGTGCAATGGCTGGTCGCCGCCATGACAGTTGGCCTCGGTTTTGGCTTGCAGGAGATTTTCGCGAATCTTGTGTCGGGTCTCATGCTGCTGTTCGAGCGTCCGATTCGCATTGGGGACACGGTGACGGTGGGGGATATTAGCGGCACGGTCACACGAATCCGCACACGGGCCACGACAATCGTCGGGTGGGATCGCAAGGAATTGATCATTCCGAATAAGGAGTTCATCACGGGCAACGTGGTCAATTGGACGCTGTCAGACTCGATACTCCGTCTGATCCTACCCGTCGGGATTGCCTACGGCTCCGATACAAAGTTGGCGCGAGACGTGCTTGCGAGAATCGTGGACGCGCACCCCAACGTGTTGAAGGATCCGCCCCCGCGCATCCTGTTCGCGGACTTCGGAGACAGCTCGCTGGATTTCGAGGTCCGCGTGTTTATTGGAAACATCGACCATTACCTGGCTACGCGCGATGAGATCAACAACGCCATCGACCAGGAGTTTCGTAA